>JBBQFE010000017.1:0-15181 GCA_038321605.1 Mycobacteriales bacterium
GGTACTTCGGCACCATGTGCCTATCCGAGCCCCAGGCCGGATCCTCATTGGCCGATATCACCACCAAAGCAGTCCGCCAGCCCGACGGCACGTACCGCTTGACCGGCAACAAGATGTGGATCTCCGGCGGCGACCACGAACTGAGCGAGAACATCGTCCATCTCGTGTTGGCCAAGGTCGAGGGCGCCCCGCCTGGGGTCAAGGGCATCTCGCTGTTCGTCGTGGGCAAGTACCTACCCGCCGCGAACAACACCGACGCTGCGAACAACACCGACGCTGCGAACAACACGGACGCTGCGAACAACACGGACGCTGCGAACAACACCGACGCCGCGCACGCCGCCGTCGGTGAACGCAACGACGTGGTCCTGGCCGGGCTCAACCACAAGATGGGATACCGCGGAACCACCAATACCCTGCTCAACTTCGGCGAGGGCGTTCACCAGCCGGGCGGTCGGCCGGGCGCGGTGGGCGAGCTGGTCGGCGAGGAAAACGCGGGTCTGGCCTACATGTTCCACATGATGAACGAAGCCCGCATCGGGGTCGGTCTGGGGGCCACCGCGCTCGGCTACACCGGTTACCTGCACTCACTGGACTACGCCAGAAACCGCACCCAGGGCCGTCCGACCACCAACCGGGACCCCAGTTCAGCACCGATCCCGATCATCGAGCACCCCGACGTCCGCCGGATGTTGCTGGCCCAGAAGTCCTACGTCGAAGGCGCACTGGCCCTCGGCCTGTACTGCGCCACGCTGGTCGACGACCAGCAGACCAGTCCGGACGCCGACCATCGCACGAACGCGGGCCTGCTGCTCGAGGTGCTCACTCCCATCGCCAAGAGCTGGCCGTCCCAGTGGTGCCTGGCCGCCAACGACCTCGCGATCCAGGTGCACGGCGGCTACGGCTACACCCGTGACTACGACGTCGAGCAGTTCTATCGCGACAACCGCCTCAACCCGATCCATGAGGGCACCCACGGCATCCAGGGTCTGGACCTGCTGGGCCGCAAGGTGACCATGCAGGGGGGCGCCGGTCTGGCGCTGCTGGGAACCACCGTCGCCGACACCGCTACCCGGGCAGCCGCACTCGGCGGCCGACCAGCAGAGCTCGCCAAGTTGCTGAGTGCAGCAATGGAGCGAGTCGCCGAGGTCACCACAACCCTCTGGTCCGCGGCCGATCCGGCGGTGACACTCGCCAACTCCTCGGTCTACCTCGAAGCTGTCGGGCACGTCGTACTCGCCTGGATCTGGCTGGAGCAGTACCTGACGGCAGCCGGTCACACGGGTGATTTCTACGACGGCAAGCGGGCCGCGACCGAGTATTTCTACCGCTGGGAACTGCCCAAAACGGGCCCACAGTTCGATTTGCTCGCCAGTCTCGACACCACCGTCCTCGACGCTCCGGCCAGCATCTTCTGATCCCGCGCCCGCCGGCCCGGACCGGGCACCTGCACTGCCAGAAGCACCTCCGCAGCCCGGTAAGCTGACCATCGATGACTAACCCAGAATCTGACCCGCTACCGTCCTTCGCCGAACTGGGAATCGACGGTCCGGTGCTGCGCGCGCTGGCCGACGTCGGCTACGAGACTCCGTCGCCCATCCAGGCGGCCACCATCCCGCCGCTGCTCGCCGGGCGCCACGTCGTGGGCCTGGCCCAGACCGGCACCGGCAAGACCGCGGCGTTCGCGCTGCCGATCCTGTCCCGGATCGATCTCAGCCAGCACAAGCCGCAGGCCCTGGTCCTCGCTCCGACCCGGGAGCTCGCACTTCAGGTATCCGAGGCGATCAGCAAGTACGCGCACTACCTGCCCGGCCTCAACGTGCTGCCGATCTACGGCGGCCAGAGCTACGGCGTCCAACTTTCGGGCCTGCGCCGCGGTGCGCACATCATTGTCGGAACGCCCGGCCGGATCATGGATCACCTCGAGAAGAAGACCCTCGACCTGACCGAGCTGCGCTTTCTGGTCCTCGACGAGGCCGACGAGATGCTGAACATGGGCTTCGCCGACGACGTCGAAACGATCCTGGCCGACACCCCTGCCGACAAGCAGGTCGCGCTGTTCTCCGCGACGATGCCCAGCCAGATCAGGCGGATCTCGAAGAAGTATCTGTCCGACGCCGCCGAGATCACCGTCAAGAGCAAGACCATGACGGCCGCGAACACCCGCCAGCGCTACATCTTTCTGGCTCATTCGGCCAAGATGGACGCCCTGACGCGCATCCTCGAAGTCGAGACCTTCGACGCGATGATCGTCTTCGTCCGGACGAAGTCGGCCACCGAGGACGTGGCGGAGCGGCTGCGGGCGCGCGGACACTCGGCGGCAGCCATCAACGGAGACCTCGTGCAGGCCCAGCGCGAGCGGACCATCGGACAGCTCAAGAGTGGCGCCGTCGACATTCTGGTCGCCACCGATGTGGCGGCGCGTGGCCTGGACGTGGACCGGATCAGCCACGTCGTCAACTACGACATCCCCGCGGACTCCGAGTCCTACGTCCACCGGATCGGCCGGACCGGTCGCGCCGGACGTTCCGGAGAGGCGCTGCTGTTCGTGACCCCTCGCGAGCGGCACCTGTTGTCCTCGATAGAGCGGGCCACCCGGCAGCCGATCACCGAGATGTCGATCCCCTCGGTCGACGACGTCAACGCGCAACGCGTCTCCAAGTTCACCGATGCGATCACCGAGAGCCTCGAGTCGCCTGAGCTCGCCTTCTTCCGCGGGCTGGTCACGGCCTACGAGCAAGAGCACGACGTGCCGGTGGCCGACATCGCCGCGGCCCTCGCCGTGCTCTCACAGGACGACGCATCGTTCCTGCTCAAGCCCGATCCGCCGGCCAAGCCCCGCAAGGAACGCGACCGGGACCGGGAGCGGCCACGTGATCGGGAGTCGACCGAGACTCGCCCGACCAGCCGGGTGGCCGGCCCGCGCAAGCACAAGTCCGACATCCCGATGGCCAAGTACCGGATCGCCGTGGGACGCCGGCACAAGGTACAACCTGGAGCGATCGTCGGAGCTCTTGCCAACGAGGGTGGCCTGAGCCGCGGCGACTTCGGGCACATCGACATCCATGGCGACCACACCCTGGTCGAACTGCCCGCGGACCTGTCGCCGCGGACCTTCCAGGCCCTGGAACGCACCAGGGTCTCCGGTCAGCTCATTCACCTGACCCGGGACGACGGCCCGCCGCCCCGTAGGCGCAGTTCGTCGAGCGAGCCGCCGCACGCCTCGGCCAAATTCAAGCGGCCCCGGCACCAGGGCTGACACCGCACGAAGGCCTGTGGCCGGTAACGGCAATTCACGCGAAATGTGTTGCATGCGACGTTAGGTTCGCATAAAGTCGGGTCCTTCCCACTCTGCGGGTTCTGACGAAAGAGCATCATGCTGCCCACTGTTGCCACGCTGCGCCGCGGTGAGGTCGAAGGCATCCCGGCATTCTGGGTGGACGGTGACCCGGCTGATCTGCGTGCCTCGCTGGTGTTCCGTGCCGGCATGGCCGACCTGCTGCTACCCAGACACGGTTGGCTGCATGTCCTCGAACATCTCGCCCTGCACGGACGGACCACCATCCGGCGGCCAGTGAACGGTCAGGTCACTCTCCTGACGACGTCGTTCGACGTACGGTCCGACGCTGACGGAGTCGTCGACTTCTTTCGTGGCCTGTCCGGTTGGCTGGCGGAACCGGAGTTCGGCGACCTCAATCACGAGAGCAGGGTCCTGCGGGCTGAGGAGTCCGGCCGCGGGTACTCCTCCGTGGCTCGGCATCTCGTCTGGCGTTACGGCGCACGGGGTCCCGGCCTTGCCGGTTATGACGAAATCGGCCTGAACACGCTGGGCGCGGACGGTCTGCGGGCCCTGAGCCGGCAGGCATTCTCCAGAGGCAATGCGGTGCTTGCACTCAGCGCACCGCCACCCGCGGGACTGGAGCTCCGGCTCGCGGAAGGCCAGCGGTGGGCCGCTGCCCCGGCAGTACCCTGCAAGCAGCGGGTGCCCGCCGGGTTCACCGACCGGGTGAACGGGGTCGCGTTGTCCGGGGTCCTGCCCAGGTCCACCGCCGCAACCACCCTGTCACGAACCCTGCAGCGCCACCTGCATGCGCAGTTCCGCGAGCAGAGCGGCATGGGCTACAGCGCCTGGAATAGCTACGAAGTGGTCGACGCCGATACGGCAGTGGTCTTCGCCGGCATCGACGTGCTGCCCGAGGGCCGGTCCGGACTGGTCGACCGGGTCGTCCAGACCGTGCAGCGCCTTGGGCGGGACGGCTCGGATCCCACTGACTTCGCCGACGACATCTACCTCACCGTGAAGCAGATGCGGGAGGATCGTGAGGGCACCTGGCAACCGTGGAGCGCCGCGCGCAACGAGGCGCTCGGGCGGCCCGTTCAGGGTCGGGACGAGCTTGTCGCCGAGCTGGAGAACCTGCAGCCAGCCGACCTTGCGGAGGCGGCTCGGCAGTTCTACCAGAGCATGCTGATCGGGGTGGATCCCGATACCAGGCATGGCATCTCGGTGCCGTGGCTGTCCACGCCCAGTAACCCGGTCCCGCGGGAGGGGCGTGAATTCACTCCTGTCGATCACCCGGTGGATCGATCGACGCTGGTTGTGGCGGACAACCAGACAGCACTAACCGGTGCGACGTCTCGCATAATCGTCGACCATCACGATGTGGCCGCGATGCTCCGCTACCCCGATGGCGGCCGTTGCCTGATCCGCAAGGACGGCTATCAATTGACCGTCGAGCCGAGTCTCTGGCGGGACGGGCCGGCGGCGGTGGCGTCATTGGATGCTGCGCTGCCGGCGACCGTGCAAGTGGGGCTACCGGCGCGAAACGCCGCGGAAATCCCGAGACCACGGGTGGATCAACGCCAACGAAGGCGCTACTACGCCGAGCAGTTCGGGCACTCGCCCGCCGGCTGGGCGGCGTCGTTCCTCTTCCTCCTCGTCATCGCGTTGGTGGCCGTGTGGGCAGGTTTGGCCAAGGAAATCGCACCTGTGGTGTTCGTGTTGATCTTCACGGGCCGGCAAACACTCCGGCGCCACGAGGCGGGCGTGCCCTGGCGGTTCTGGCGCTGAGGTCAGAGCGCGTTGCCGCCGTCCCAGAGCCGCCCGGGGCTGCCGGTGAGTGAGGCGGCGGTGGCGACGGCCCGGTCGTCGGTCAGGCCGGCAACGTAGTCGATCACCCCGCGGCCACGACCCAGCCGCCGGATCAGCGACTCCGCAGGCACCTCGCGATCGTGGGAGTGCCAGAACAGGTCGGGCGAGTCCCGGTGCAGCGTCCGGTACTGCCCGGTCGCCAGGTCCACCAGGTCGACCAGCCGGCGGGGTGCCCGGTCCCGGTCGTCGGGGTCGTTGAGCCAGTCGTCGAAAGCTTCGACCAGCCGCGCCAGCAACTGAGCCTGGCCGCGCTGGTACATCACCAGATCCGGCCGGTTCAGGACGAAGCGCTGGTGGACGAACTTCAGCACCGCGACCTCGTGCCACGCGGTGATCCCCAGCGCGATGTGCGCCGACCGTGCCGGCGGATCGGCCACCAGCAGCACCGAGCCGCTGAGCCGGTTGAGCCACCGGGCGGTGAACTCGCCGATCGCCCGCTCTGCCTCCACCGAACCGTCGAACGGCACAGCGAGCAGACCGTCCACCAGATCGCCGGTGATGCTCGTGACGGCGTCGATGAACGCATCGTCGTCGTAGATCCAACCGTCCTTGGCCTGCAGAGTTCGCCGCAACAATTCCAGTGAGTAGCCAGGGCGCCGTTCGTGGGCTCGCAGATCGATCAGTTCCTGGCCGCGCAGCTGGGCGAGGTCGGCGTTCCAGGTTCTGAACTCCGCTGCGATGGAAGCATGTTGCAGCACGCCGGTGCGATGGAAGTCGTCCAGGTCGTGCAGCGAGTAGGCGATGTCGTCGGCCACGTCCATGGCGGCGGCCTCGAGAGTCTGCTGCCATGCCCCGATCGCCGGATACCCCGACCGGACCTCGTGCAGCTCGGCGGCTTCCAGGAAGTAGGCCGAGTACTTGACCGAGCCACCGCCGTCCGGGCTCGGGCGGGCACCGCGGGGCAGCGTGGCGGCACCGCTGGGATGCGGGTCCGGGTAGGCCAGCCGGCACCACGGGTACTTCAGCACGGCGGCCCGCACGGCCGCCGTCAGGTTCAGCCCGGATTCGGGGCCGTGGACGTCCAGCGCGGTCAGGATCCGGAACGTCTGGGCGTTGCCCTCGAAGCCGTCCACCAGACCGAATCTGGTCCGCGCGACCCGGTCGAGTGTGCGTTCACCGAGGTGCCCGAAAGGCGGGTGGCCCAGATCGTGCGCGCTGGCCGCGGCCTGCACCACCACCGGGTCGATCCCACCGAGCCGTTGCAGCAGCGCCCCGTCCGCCTCGGCACCGATGGCCACCGCGATCGCCCTGGCCACCGCGGTGACCTTCACGGTGTGCGTGAGCCGGTTGTGCACCGCCTGCCCGGCAGCCCCCTGGGAGACCACCTGCGTGACCGCGGTCAGCCTGGAGAAGTACGTCGAGAACCTGATGCGTTCCAGGTCGTCGCGGAACGCCACGGTGGCCAGGTCCCCGCCTGCGGCGCCGGTCGTCCCGTCCGCCTCGGGCGATCTGCGCTGCAACCGACGGTCGACATTCACCGGTGAAACGTACCAATGGCTGCAGCGGCTCAGATCGGGATCTGGGCGCCCATGCTGATGGAGCGCTCGATGGGCAGACCGAAGTACTCCACCGGGTTGGCGGAATTGTGCGAGATCGTGAGGAACAGTCGCTTCTGCCAGCGCGGCATACCCGGCTCGGACGTGCGAACCAGCGTGATCCGCGACAGGAAGTAGGTGACCTCGTCCAGGGCCGCCGGCTCGATCAGACCCTGCGACACCGCGTCGGCGAGCGCAGCGGGCACGTTCGGCTCGTCCTGAAAACCGAAGCGCGCATGCAGGTGGCTGATCCCGTCGTCGGTGTACTTCAGGGTGTCGCCGGTGAGCCGCTGATCCGCCGGCACGTGCGGAACGTTCTGCACCGAGATGTTCATGATGATGACCCGTTCCTGCAGCACGTGGTTGTGCTCGACATTGGCGCGCAGCGCCAGCGGGGTGGTGTCGACTGTCGCGTTGAGGAACACCGCCGTCCCCGACACCCGCTGCAACGGCGGCTGCATGGCGTTGACGTGCTCGATGAACGCCATCAGCGGACCCTCCTCCGAGGCGCGGTTACGGGTCACGATCACCCGCCCCCGCTGCCAGGTCATGAGGACGGTGAACACCACCGCCGCGACGATCAGCGGCAGCCAGCCGCCGTGGGCGACTTTGGTCAGGTTGGCGGCGAAGAACGTCAACTCGGTGATCCCGAAGACCGCCGCCCCGGTGGCGATCATCCACCGCGGTTTCTGCCACAGGGTGCGGGCAACGACCAGGAACAGGATGGTGTTCAACACGAAGGTGCCGGTGACCGCCACTCCGTACGCGGAGGCCAACGCGGCTGAGGACTCGAAGCCCAGCACCAGCACGACGACCGCCACGTACAGGCCCCAGTTGATCGCGGGCGAGTAGACCTGACCGACTTCGTGGTCCGAGGTGTGCCTGATGGTCATCCGCGGGAGGAAACCCAGCTGGACGGCCTGCCGGGTCACGCTGAACGCGCCGGAGATCACCGACTGCGAGGCGATCACGGTGGCCACCGTTGCCAGCAGCACCATCGGTAGCTGCGCCCAGGTCGGCAGGATCAGGAAGAACGGATTGGAGATCGCGGCCGGACTCCGCAGGATGAGTGCCCCCTGGCCGAGGTAGTTCAGGGTCAGCGCGGGAAACACCACGAAGAACCAGGCGCGGGTGATCGGCGGCCGCCCGAAGTGGCCCATATCCGCGTACAGCGCCTCTGCACCGGTCACCGCCAGCACGATAGAACCCAGCGCGATGAAGGCGATCCCACCGTGCCGCAGGATGAACTGCGCACCGTAGGTGGGCGAAAGCGCCTTGAGGATCGCCGGGTGCTTGGTGATCCCGTTGACCCCCGCCACTGCGAGGGCGCTGAACCACAGCAGCATCACCGGTCCGAAGAGTTTGCCGACCAGGCCGGTGCCGTACCGCTGGATGACGAACAGCAGGGTGAGGACGGTCAGGGTGATGGGCAGTACGTAGTGGGCCAGTCCCGGGGCCGCGACCTTGACGCCCTCGACGGCGGACAGCACCGAGATGGCGGGTGTGATGATGCCGTCGCCGTAGAACAGTGAGGCGCCGAAGACCCCCAGTGCGACCAGGGCGATCTTGCCGCGCCTGGTCTTGAGCGGCTGCTTCTGCAAGAGGGCGGTCAGCGCCATGATGCCGCCCTCGCCGTCGTTGTCGGCACGCAGGATGAAGCTGACGTACTTGACCGACACGATCAGCGTGATGGCCCAGAACACCAGCGAGATGACGCCGTACACGTCCACCGCGGTGGTCTGGACCCGCTGGTGGTCGGCGTTGAACACCGTCTGCAGGGCGTACAGCGGGCTGGTGCCGATGTCGCCGAACACGACCCCGAGGGCACCGAGCGAAAGTGCCGCCAGCCCACTTCGGCGCAGGTCGGGACGGCTGCCGTCGTAGCGACCGGTGCCGGTTGTCGGCTTCGGCGCAGGTGCGCCGTCACTGGTCGCTGCTGTGCTCAACGCAGGACATCCGATCGGTGAGGGGTCCGCGACACCTCGAGTGAAGTGGGCCGGTGGAACCCTACCCGCCCCGTCGGCTCGGGTCCGCCGCTCAGATCTGAGCCCGAACAGTTCGCGGGGCACCGGTTGTGCGGGGATGATCGACTGATGCTGTTGCCGATGTCGCCCACCGACTCGATGTTTCTCACCCTGGAGGCGCGTCAGCGGCCGATGCACGTCGGCGGCCTGCACCTCTACCGGCCACCCGCCGACGCCGGGCCGGACTACGTGCCCAACCTGTTCCGTCGGATGACCGATGTCGCCGACCTCGCTCCGCTGTTTCGCAAGCGTCCGGCCCGGTCGATCAGTTCCGTCGGCCAGTGGGGCTGGCAGGACGACCACCAGTTCGACATCGAGCATCACGTACGCCACAACGCGCTGCCCAGGCCGGGCCGCGTCCTGGAGCTGCTGGCGTTGTGTTCGCGGCTGCACAGCACGCTGCTGGACCGTAACCGGCCGCTGTGGGAGGCGCACCTCATCGAGGGCCTCGAAGACGGCCGGTTCGCGGTGTACTTCAAGATCCATCACGCGCTCATGGACGGCGTCGCCGCCTCGCGGCTCCTGCAGAACGTCCTGAGCATCGACCCCGACGAGCGTGACCAACCGCCGCCGTGGGCCACCCAGCTCGACCGACCCCGACCGATGGCCGACGTGGTCGAGCACCCCCGCGAGCGGGGCGTGGCAGCTGTACCGATCCAGGCCCTGCAGGCGGCCCGGGGGCTGGCGTCGCAGGCGGTCGGACTGCCCAGAGCCCTGGCGACCACGATCAACCGGGGGCTGCACGAGGAGTCCGCGCCGGTTTCGTTCAGCGCTCCCAAGACGATCTTCAACGTCCCGATCACGGGTTCGCGCCGGTTTGCAGCCCAGTCCTGGCCGTTGGCACGGATCAAGCGGGTGCGCCGGGCCAGCTCGACGACCCTGAACGACGTGGTGCTGGCTATGTGTTCCGGGGCGCTGCGGACCTACCTGCAGGGCCTGGACGAGCTGCCCGACGCGCCCCTGATCGCGATGGTGCCGGTGGCCCTGAGCTCCCGCGACCTGAACCGCGAAGGCGGCAACGCGGTGGGCGCGGTGATGTGCAATCTCGGTACCCACCTCGCTGATGCCGGCGAGCGGCTGGCCCTGATCAACCGTTCGATGACCGACGGCAAGGCAGCGCTGGCGACGATGACCCCGCTGCAGATCCTGGCCATGAGTGCGCTGGGCACCGGGCCGCTGCTGCTCCAGTCGATGCCGGGCATCCAGAATTTCGCGCGCCCACCGTTCAACCTGATCATCTCCAACGTGCCGGGACCGAGAAAGCCGCTGTACCTCAACGGTGCCCGACTCGACGGCATGTACCCGTTGTCCATCCCGTTCGACGGTCAGGCGCTGAACATCACCTGCACCAGCTACGACACCGAGCTCGCCTTCGGTCTGACCGGCTGCCGACGCAGCGTCCCGCACCTGCAGCGGTTGCTGGGCTATCTCGAGGCAGCGCTGTTCGACCTCGAAGAGGCAGTGGGCGTCGACTGACTCAGCCGGGGCATCTGGTGCCGACCAGCAGCAGTGCCTGGACCGACTTCGATCCGATCGCATAGGCATAGCCGACGCCCGGCACGATCGGCCCGGACAGCCGGGCCGAGACCGTCAGGGTCTTGCCGGTCTGGCCGGACAGGCACGAGAGCGTGCCGCCGTCGAGCACCCAGGTGACCGCCTGACCCGGCCAGACGGCGACGGTGCCGTCGCGAATCACGGTGGACGGCTCGTTGCTGACGTACTGCAGCGTCAACGGTTCCCGCCGTTCGACCGCCCCGGTGCCCTCCGGGCGGGCGCCCGCCACCCAGAGGTTGTTGCCCACCAGCGCAAGCGACACCCGGCTCATCAGCACCTCTGCACGCGCAAGTGCCCTGCCGGTGGTGGCATCCAGCGAGATCAGCGTGCTGCCCACCCCATCGGCTGAGGTCACGGTGATCCGGTCGTTGATCGGATCGGAGGTGATCGACCGGACCTCACCGGTCACCGCCCCGACCCGGCTGGCGTGCTTCGCGCCGGTGGCCAGTGCGAACAGCCCGTCGATGTTGCCGAGCCACAGTCGACCGGCATAGCTGATGGCGCTGGTGACGCCGATGGTCAGCGTCCGGCTGCTGAGTCGGCTCAGGGACAGCGGGTCGTACTCCTCGACCACCGACAGACCCGTGTACGGACTGAGCCGGATCACCCAGAGCTGGTTGGTGTCGGGATCGAGCACCAGCTGGTCGGCATCGGCGCTGACCGGGGTGGCCCGCAGTACCCGGTGCGGTGCGACGGAGTCGATCCGCAACAGCCGTGCCGGTGCCATGGTGAGGGCGAACAGCATCGGACCTGCCCCGGCCAGGTCCACCGGCCGGCCCGGCAGGTAGATGGGGCTCGGGACCGGTGCCGGGTGAATGGTCTTCGGGTGCGGGATCGGCGCGCTCAGCTGCGCAGGCGGGGCGGTACTGCGGTGCTGGTTCACCAGTCCGACGATCGCGACCAGCACCACGAGCAGCACCAGGACCACTGGCCCACGGCGGTGCAGCGGGCGGCTGCCTCCCGAGGGAGGTTCCGGCGGCCCGCCGAGATCCGCGTCGATCACGGTGAACGGTGCATCCACCGCTACAGCATGGACCCCGGACTACCAGCGGTCGAGGTGCAGCACATCCTCCAGTGGTTGCCGGGTGCCGGGGCGGAAGGTGTCACCGGTGTAGTAGGCCACCGGGATCAACAGACCCTGATGCACGTTGTCGGGCAGACCGAGCAGCGCCGCCACCTCCGCCTCATAGGCCAGATGCAGCGTCGTCCAGGCGGTGCCCAACCCTCGTGCCCGTGCGGCCAACATGAAGTTCCACGCAGCCGGCAGCAACGACCCCCACAGACCCGCCTGATTACCCGGCTCCAGCGTGACGCCGGCCTTGATGCACGGGATGACCATGACCGGGACGTCACGCATGTGCTCACCCAGGTAGGAGGCGCTGTCCCCGACACGTTGCTGGACGGCCGCGCGCTGCGGGTCGTTTGCGTAGAGCCGGCCCGCATAGCTGGCCGAGCCGGCGTACTCCTCGGTCGCCCGGCGGTACAACTCCCCGATCGCCGCGCGCTGATCGGCGTCGGTGATGACCAGCCAGTGCCAACTCTGCCGGTTGGATCCCGACGGCGCCTGCAACGCAATCTGCAGACACTCCCGGACGAGTTCCATCGGCACCGGCCGCTGCAGGTCCAGGCGCTTGCGCACCGTCCGGGTGGTGGTGAGCAGTTCGTCGGGGCTCAGCGGCAGAGTCGTCATCTGCCCATGGTCGCAGGCGGAAAGTCCTAACCGAATCCGAACACTCCCGGACCGGTTCTGACCGCGGGCGAAAGTAGAGTGCGGGCCATGAGCCCCGACGCCGCCGTCCGTGGGCTGATCATGGTGGTCGAGGACGAGTCCGCGATAGCCGACATCATCAGACTGAACCTGGTGAAGGCCGGGTACGGCGTGCACGTCGAGCGGGACGGGATCGCGGCGCTCGCATCGATCCGCCGCCTGCGTCCGGCAGCGGTGATCCTCGACGTGGGCCTGCCCGGCATGGACGGGGTGCAGGTCTGCCGCGAACTCCGCCAGGAACACGACTGGACGCCGGTGCTGTTCGTGACCGCGCGCGACGACGAGGTGGATCGCATCGTCGGGCTGGAACTGGGCGCCGACGACTACGTCACCAAACCGTTCTCGCCCCGCGAGCTGGTGGCGCGGGTGACCAGCGTGCTGCGCCGGTCCCAGGGCACGACCTCCGGACGGCCGGACCTGCAGGTCGGGTCGGTGCTGCTGGAACCTTCCGAGCGACGGGTGTTCGCCGACGGGGTCGAGCTGGATCTCACCGCGACCGAGTTCGACCTGCTGGCGTACCTGATGCGCCGCCCGGGCCGGGTGTTCTCCCGCGAGCAGCTGATCTCCGAGGTCTGGGGTTACTCCTCCATCGCGGGCGTCCGGACGGTCGACGTGCACATCGCCCAGGTGCGGTCGAAGCTGGGCGCCGCGAGCCCGATCCGGACCGTGCGCGGAGTCGGCTACGCAGTCGATGACCGGTCGACCGGCGCGCCCGGTCGCAACGCGGACAGCTCGGCGTGATCGGTCGGGGCACGCTCGCGCAACGGATCTCGCTGCTGGCCATCGCCATCGCCGTCATCACCGCCACGCTGGCGGGCGGTCTGGCGGTCGGCCTGATCAACAAGAGCAATGTCAGTAACGCCAGCCGCACCCTGGCCAACCTCGCGGATGCCGCGAAGGCCACCGCGGACAGCGGAGCCACCCCGCGCGCCGGCCAGTCCGAGGCGCGGCGGACGCTCGCGGCCCTGAAGGTCCAGTCGGCGACGGTGTCCAGCAGCGGCGTGCTCACCACGGCCAGCAACCTGGCGCGCAGCAGTATCACCAGCGCCGACATCAGCGAGGTACTGGCCGGGCAGAAGCTGTCAGCGCAACGGCGGACGGGCGGGCAGCGGGTGCTGATCGAGGGCCGGGCAACCGCGTTCGGCGGCATCATCCTGGTGCAGCGAAGGGCAGACGCCACCGCCTTCGGCGATCAACTCGTCCGGCGGGTGCTGCTCGCGCTCATCATCGCCGTGGTGTTGGCGATCGCACTCGGGGTGCTCGTCGCGCAGCGCATCTCGCGTCCGCTGCGCCGAACCGCGGACGCCGCGCACGCCCTGGCGCAGGGCCGGCGCGACGTCGCAGTGACGGCCGAAGGCCCGGCCGAGGTCGCCGAGGTCGGGCAGGCGGTGAACACCCTCGCCGCCGCGCTGTCGCATTCGGAGGCGCGTCAGCGGGAGTTCCTGCTCTCGGTGTCACACGAGCTGCGCACCCCGCTGACGGCGATCACGGGCTATGCAGAGTCGCTGGCCGAGGGTGTGGTCGGACCGGAGCAGGCGGCAGAGGTGGGCGCCATCATGCTGACCGAGTCCCAGCGGCTGAACCGCCTGGTGGCCGATCTGCTGGACCTCGCCAGGCTGGGCGCGCAGGAGTTCCGGATCGACACCGCGCCGGTCGACCTCACCGAGTTGGCCACCGCCGCCGCCCAGGTCTGGAACGACCGGTGCCGGGCGGCGGGGGTCCGGTTCTACCTCGAGGTGCCCGGAGTGCCGCTGTGGTGCCGGACGGACCCGTCCCGGGTGCGCCAGATCCTGGACGGCTTACTGGAGAACGCGCTGCGGGTCACGCCGGCGGGCGCCCCGATCGTGCTCGCGGTCCGTCCCGCGCCCGGCACGGTCATCGCCGAGGTACGCGACGGTGGTCCGGGACTCACCGACGCCGATCTTGCGGTGGCCTTCCAGCGATCGGTGCTCTACGAGCGCTACCGCGGTGTCCGGCAGGTCGGGACCGGACTCGGGCTTGCCATCGTGGACGGCCTGGCCCGCAGACTCGGGGGAACAGTGAAAGCGGGCCACTCCACCGAGGGAGGGGCCCGCTTCACCGTCGAGTTGCCGACCGGCTGATAGGACTACTTCTTCGCGTCGACCACCTGGGTGGCGGTGAGCGTCGAGGTGCCGGTGCCGGCCACCAGCACCGGATCGCCGGTCTTGACGTCAGCGATGGCGGCGGCTGCCTTGTTCGCGCGGGTGTGCACCTTGGTCGAGGCGTTCACCACGTAGGTCTCGGTGGTGTTGTCCGCGGCCTTCACCGTGATCGAGGTCGGGGACACGGCGGTGACCAGACCCTTGATGGCATCGTGGGTGGTGAACGTCTTGGTCTGCTTGTCCTCGGTCACCCAGGTGGCGTGCACCGCCCGGCGCAGCCGATCGGCAGCCTTGCCGTGTTTGCCATGACCAGCGGCGGCCGCGGCGCTGGACGAACCGGCCGCCGGGCTGGACGGGCTGGCCGAGGTGCTGCCGGAGGCGGCCAGGGCAGCGCTGCCGGCGCCGACGATGATGGCTCCGGTGGCTCCGGCGATGGCGATCTTCTTCCACATGGTGTGCTCCTTGATGGTGTGTCGAGACGATGGTGTGTCGGGACGTCGTTGGTGGTGAGCGTGCATCACCACACTGACCGGCCCGGGTACGGGTAACGACAAGGAATTGTCAGGATCGTGTTCGGACGAGTACTGACCTGGCACTGATCTGGCCCTGACCCAACTCGAACATTCGCCGCGAATGCTGGCCGCATGAGCGCACAGTCACCAGCATGGATCGCCGCCGCGCGGATCGTCCGGCGTTCCGGCTTCGGAGCCACCGGACGTGCCGTGGACGCCGCCGTCCGGCTGGGCACCGCCGGGTACCTCGAGCAGGTGCTCGGTTCGACCGGTGCCGATCCCGGCGCGAGTGCCACCCCGGTGCCGAGGTTCCCGGCGATACCGGCAGCGGGCAGGAATGCCGGACGGGCCGACAAGCTGGCGCGCAACCAGGCAGCTCGGGAGCAGCTCAGGACGTTGACCGCCTGGTGGGTGCGCCGGATGGTCGCGGTGCATCAACCCTGGCCGGAGAAACGCACCTTCTGCTGGCACGACCACTTCGCCACGGCGGCCACGAAGGTGCGCCGCGCCACGCTG
>JBBQFE010000018.1:0-15119 GCA_038321605.1 Mycobacteriales bacterium
GAGCCGACATCGGGCTGGCCTTCGACGGCGACGCCGACCGGTGCTTCTTCATCGATGCCGATGGCAACGCGGTCTCGCCGAGTTCGGTGACGGCGCTGGTGGCGGTCCGGGAGCTGGCCAAGTCGCCGGGCTCGCCGGTGATCTACAACCTGATCACGTCGCGCGCGGTGCCTGAGGTGATCACCGAACACGGCGGCGTGCCGATCCGTACCAGGGTGGGGCATTCGTTCATCAAGGCCCGGATGGCCGAGACCGGTGCGGTATTCGGCGGCGAGCACTCGGCGCACTACTACTTCCGCGACTTCTGGCGTGCTGACACCGGCATGCTGGCGGCGATGCACGTGCTGGCCGCCCTCGGCGAGCAACAAGGCAGCCTGGCCGAGCTGACGGCCGGCTATGCCCGTTACAGCGCGTCCGGTGAGATCAACTCCGAGGTCGTCGACCAGCAGGCTCGCGTTGCCGCGATCCGGGAGCACTACGTGGCCCAGGGCGCGACCGTGGACACCATGGACGGCCTGACCCTGTCGCTGCCCGACGGTTCCTGGCTCAACGTCCGGGCCTCGAACACCGAGCCGCTGCTCCGCCTGAACGTCGAGGCCGCCAACACTGCTGACATGACCGCGATCCGGGACGAGGCGCTGGAGATCATCCGCGGCTGACACCACCTCGAAGCCACCGTTCGCCGAACCCAGGGAGCCACCCATGTCCATCTCGACCGAACTCCTGGCCATCCTCGCCTGCCCGAGCGAGGACCACGCACCACTGCGGCTGGAGACCGTCCCCGGACCCGCCGGTGGTGAGCAGGTCGAAGAGTTGGTGTGCACCGCCTGCCAGAGCCGCTTCGCCGTCCGGGACGGTATCGCGGTGCTGCTCGCCGACGAGGCCGTGGCCGGACCCAACGGTCTGGGCGTCCCGGTCGACCAGGACTCGACGGCATCGTGAACGCCTTCGCACCCGAGGTCCTCGACGACCCGGAGGCGCTGCGGGCGGGTGACCGGGCAGGTCTGCTGCGTGCGCTGGCCGCGGCGGGCGCGCAGGTCCGCCGAGCGGTCAACACCGTCGAGGAATTCGGGGTCAGCAGGCTGAGCGCTGATCTGGCACCGCGGGCGGTGCTGGTCGCGGCGGACAGCAACGCGCCGTACCTGTCCAGCCTGTTGGCCGGCCTGGCCGGCGACAACGCACCGATCATGGACTGGCGGGCACGGCAGCTGCCGCGTTGGGCCGGTCCGGCGGACGCGTTGCTGGTGGTCTCCGCCGACGGCAGGCATCCACGACTGGCCGAACTCGTCGAGCAGGCCGACCGTCGGGGCCTGTCCGTCGCTGTCGCCGCCCCCGCCGGATCTCCGGTCGCGGCGGCCGCGCATCGCCATCCGATCGCCGACGTGAGCTACCTCAGTGCGCTGCCGAACCGGGCCATCTGGTGGGCTCTCGCGACGCCGGCACTGCAGGCGGCGGACGCTCTCGGGCTGGCCAGGTGCGTGGACCTGCTGGAGGCGCTCGCGGACGCTCTGGACGACGTCGCCGAGGCGAACCGTCCTGACTCCTCCTCGCTCACCGGTCCGGCGAAGGGTCTGGCGATCGACCTCGCCGAGTCGCTACCGGTCATCGCCGGGGCGGGTGCGGCAGCCACGGTTGCCGCGCGGCGGGTGGCCGGTGCGGTGCAGCTGATCGGTGGCGCGACCGCGATGGCCGCCGCGCTTCCCGACGACGTGGCCCGGGTCGGATCGCTACTGGAATTCGCGGCGGCCGAGGCGGACTTCTTCAGTGACCGGGTAACCGACCCGGTGGTGCTGCCGCGGCTCGTCCTGATCGGTGACGACGAACCTTTCCTAGGCGGTGCCGGCCGGCACGGTTCGGCCGACAACGGTGCAGCTGACCCGTTCGAGGCGCCGCGTTGGGACAGCCACGACGATGACGCGGGTCGGCGGGCCGGTTCGGCGCTGGCGGAGCTGGCCTCCAGCAGGGGAATCGGCTGTTCCCGCATCGCGGTCCCCGACGCGCCGCCGCTGATCCGGTTCGCAGTCGCCGCGGCGACGGGTGATTTCGCGGCCACCTACCTCGCCCTCGGACGTGGCATCGACCCGTCCGCACCCAGACTCGGGGAGCTGTCGCATTGAGCGCATCCGGCGGTAACAAGGCGATCGTGGCTGCGCTGGGCGCCAATCTGGGCATCGCCGTCATCAAGTTCGTTGCCTTCCTGTTCACCAGGTCGTCCTCCATGCTGGCCGAGGCCGTCCACTCCCTGGTCGACTCCGGCAATCAGGGCCTGCTGCTGCTCGGTGGCAACCGGGCCAAGCAGGCTGCCACACCGGAACACCCCTTTGGATACGGTCGAAACCGGTACGTCTACGGGTTCCTGGTCGCGCTGTGCCTGTTCTCGGTCGGTGGGTTGTTCGCGCTGTACGAGGGCATCGGCAAGATTGCCCACCCGCATCACCTGGAAAGCCCGCTGATCGCGATCGGGGTACTCGTCGTGGCCATCGGCCTGGAGAGTTACTCGTTCCGGACCGCCATCGGTGAATCGCGTGAGCTCAAAGGCGATTCGTCGTGGGTGGAGTTCATCAGGCACGCCAAGATGCCCGAACTGCCGGTCGTGCTGCTGGAGGACTTCGCCGCGCTGATCGGCCTGGCGTTGGCGTTGCTCGGAGTCGGTCTGAGCGCGTCGACCGGCAACGGAATCTGGGACGGTATCGGCACCACCGGGATCGGTGTGCTGCTGATCTCGGTGGCCGCGGTCCTGGTGGTCGAGACCAAGAGCCTGCTTCTCGGCGAGGCGGCCAGCCCGCAGGTGAACGAGCGGATCGCAGAATCCCTGCTGGGCGAGGGAATTCTGCGGGTCATCCATCTGCGCACGATGCACCTGGGGCCGGACGAGCTGCTGGTCGGGGCCAAGGTGTCCATCGGTGCCGAGGCGAGTCTGCGGGAGGTGGCGCGGATGATCGATGCCGCCGAGAGCCGGGTACGGGCGGCCGAGCCCGCTGCCCGGGTGATCTACATCGAGCCCGACATCGACCGCGGTGCGACCGGTGAACCCGGTGCGCTCGGCGATGTGGCACACGCCTGATGCTCGACGAGTCGACGGTCCCGGGTGCCGGGTTGCCCAGGATTTTGACGCTGGACACCCCCATTCGCGAGTACGCCTGGGGATCGGTCACCGCGATCCCCGCGATGCTGGGCATCCCCGCCACGGGCCGTCCGGCCGCTGAACTGTGGATGGGTGCCCATCCCGACAACCCGTCGCGGTGGGCGGCGGACCCGGACCGGCCGGGCCTGGATGCGCTGATATCGGCAGATCCGCAGTCCCTGTTGGGTGCTGAGACCGTCGCGGCGTTCGGCCCCCGGCTGCCGTTCCTGCTCAAGGTGCTGGCCGCGGACAAGAGCCTGTCGATGCAGGTGCACCCGAATCTCGCGCAGGCCCAGGCGGGGTACGCGGCCGAGGAGCAACGGGGCTTGGCGCATGACAGCCCCGAGCGTAACTACACCGACCCGAACCACAAACCGGAACTCCTGTGCGCGCTCACCCCGTTCAAGGCGCTCTGCGGGTTCCGGCCGGTCGCCGACACCGTACGGCTGCTGGACGCATTGGTGGCCGTCGGTGTTGACGAGCTTCAGCCGTACCGCAATCTGCTCGCAGGCGAGGACGGGGTGCGCGCCACGTTCACCACGGTGTTGACGCTGCCCGAACGGGCGCAGCGCGCTCTGACCGAACGGGTGCTGCGAGGCTGTCAGGTGCTGGCCGACCACGGTGGCGAGTTCTCGGCGGCGGCGGGGGCCTCGCTGCTGGCGGCGGCCGACTTCCCGCAGGACGTGGGTGCGGTGCTGGCGCTGCTGCTCAACTATGTCGAGCTGCAGCCGGGCGAAGCGATCTTTCTCGGAGCGGGCAATGTGCACGCCTACCTGCGGGGCGTCGGGGTCGAGCTGCTGGCCAACAGTGACAACGTGTTGCGGTGCGGGCTTACCCCGAAACATCTCGACATCCCCGAGCTGTTGAGGGTCGCCGATTTCCACCCGCTGGCCGATCCGTACGCGCGCCCGGTGGTGCTGAGTCAGTACGAGAAGCTCTTTCAGGTCGGCGTGACGGATTTCTCCCTGACCGTGGTCACGCCTGCCGGCTCGGCGGTGGATCTGGACCCCGACCTGGCCGCCCTGGTGCTGTGCGCCGACGGCGAGATCTCGATCGTGACGCGGGACCCAGTCGAGCAGGCTCCGGTCACCCTCAGCCCTGGCCGTGCCGTGTTCGTGCGGGTGGGCGATCAGGCGGTGCAGGTCAGCGGTTCGGGCACCGCCTTCGTCGCCCAGCCGGGGCTCGCAGATCCCGGTCGCTGACCCTCCAAAAAATCTGACACAACTCTGGTAGAGTTTGCGGAGATGAAGCCCCTGACGATGCAGCAGGCAGCGCTGGCGACCGGATGGTCACAGCGCATGCTCCGCTACCTCGAGCAGGTCGGCTTGGTCGCCACCCAACGGACCGCAGGCGGACACCGCCTCTACGGCCCGCGCCAGATCGATCGGCTCCGCAGCCTGCGGACGCTGATCGACGAGCACGGCATAGGTCTGACCGACGTCGCATTCGAATTGCGGATGCGCACCGAGGTCGGGCTCTCGCAGGCTGTCGACGCCTGGTTCGGGGCCGTGCACCGGGCGCAACCGTCGCCGGAATCCGATCGGTACCGCCGGTTGGCCCTCGACGAGCAGGACTTTCCGACCTTCACCACCCACTATCAGCCCCGCACCACCACAACCCGAGGAGAAACCGTGAGCGTCACCCTCACCGCCGACAGCGCCGGATCGGTCACCGACTTCAAGGTCGCCGACCTGACGCTGGCCGCGTACGGCCGCAAGGAGATCGAGCTGGCCGAGCACGAGATGCCGGGCCTGATGGCTCTGCGTCGGGAATTCGGCGAAAGCCAGCCGCTAGCCGGCAAGAAGGTCGCCGGTTCGCTGCACATGACCACGCAGACCGCAGTCCTCATCGAGACCCTCGCCGCCCTCGGCGCGGACGTCCGCTGGGTGAGCTGCAACATCTTCTCGACGCAGGACCACGCCGCCGCGGCGATCGTCGTCGGCAAGGATGGCACGCCGGAGAACCCGCAGGGCATCCCCGTGTTCGCCTGGAAGGGCGAGACGCTGGAGGAGTACTGGTGGTGCACCGAGCAGATGCTGACCTGGCCCGACGGCACCGGTCCGGATTCGATCGTCGATGACGGTGGCGACGCGACCCTGCTGATCCACATGGGTGTCGAGTACGAAGCCGCCGGCGTCGTCCCGTCGGCCGACGAGAACGATTCCGACGAGTACAAGATCATCCTGGAGACCCTGCGTCGCAGCGTCGCGGCCACCCGCACCAAGTACACCGAGATGTCGCAGCACATCATCGGCGTCACCGAGGAGACCACCACGGGCGTGCACCGGTTGTACGAGTTCGCCAAGGCCGGCACCCTGCTGTTCCCCGCGATCAACGTCAACGACTCGGTCACCAAGAGCAAGTTCGACAACAAGTACGGCTGCCGCCACTCGCTGATCGACGGCATCAACCGCGCCACCGACGTGATGCTCGCCGGCAAGCTTGCCGTGGTGTGCGGCTACGGCGACGTCGGCAAGGGCTCGGTCGAGTCGCTGCGTGGCCAGGGCGCACGCGTCGTCGTCACCGAGGTCGACCCGATCTGTGCACTGCAGGCCGCCATGGAGGGCCTGGACGTGGTCCGGCTCGAGGACGTCGTCGAGAAGGCCGACATCTTCATCACCACCACCGGCAACAAGGACATCATCATGGCCGAGCACATGGTCAAGATGAAGCACAACGCGATCGTCGGCAACATCGGCCACTTCGACAACGAGATCGACATGGCCGGCCTGGCGCGCATCCCCGGCGTCGAGAAGATCGAGGTCAAGCCGCAGGTGCACGAGTGGCGTTTCCCGAGCCGTGGCTCGGAGCCGTCGCACTCGATCATCGTGCTGAGTGAGGGTCGCCGGCAGAACCTGGGCAACGCGACCGGTCACCCGAGCTTCGTGATGTCGGCGTCGTTCTCCAACCAGACCATCGCCCAGATCGAGATCCACACCAAGCGCGGCGAGTACGGCAACGACGTCTACGTGCTGCCCAAGCACCTGGACGAGAAGGTGGCCCGGTTGCACCTGGCGGCCGTCGGCGCCACGCTCACCGAGCTGAGCAAGGACCAGGCCGAGTACATCGGAGTGGACGTGTCCGGACCGTACAAGCCCGAGCACTACCGCTACTGATCTTTCTAACGCCGCATAGTGCGGCCCGAAATTACCGATGGCACGGCGTGTCGCGTAATTTCGGGCCGCACTATGCCGTTTCTAGCCGCGGGCGGTGAGCTGGGCCAGGTACGGGGCGAACACCCGGGCCACGGTGGTAGCCGTCGCACGCGGGTCGGCCACCGGCAACACCACGTGTGAGATGGCCAGGCGCACGACCGCATCGGCGTAGTCCAGCACCCGCTCCCGGTCCGAATGTGGCCATTCCTGCAGGAAGTGACTCGCCAGCCGATCTGTCACGAACGGCAGCACCGTCGCACCCTGGCCGGTGAGCAGCGGGCCGAGGTCGGAATGCTCCGGGTCACCGCCGCCGATGATCGCCCGTAGCAGGGGTTCCTCGGCGGTAAGCCGTAGGAACACCTCGAGTGAGGCGGCCAGGCCACCCACCGGATCGCCCGGATGGTCCTCCAGCGCCGCCTCGACCTCGTTGAGGAAGCGCACCGATTCACGCAGCAGCAGCGCCCGCCCCAGCTCGTCCTTGTTGCCGAACTCGTTGTAGACGGTCTGCCTGCTCACCCCGACGGCGGCGGCGATGTCGGCCATCCGGGTTGCCGTCCAGCTGTTGCGCGCCAGTGCCTCACCGGCCGCGTCGATCAGCGACTCACGCAGCAGCGCGCGCACCTTCTCGGCATAGGTCAGCTTGATGTCCGAGGTGGCGATACTGCTACCACCGGTGGACGCGTCCTCGTCAGCTGTGTGCTCCGTGGACCGCCCTCGGCGTCTAGGAGATCTGCTCATGAAGAGTGAAGCTACCGCGTCCTGCCTAGATTTCTGTCAACCAAGTCGACAATTGGCGCCACGACGACACCGGTTGGACCACGCCTGCTGCGCGAGGCTGGCCAAAGATGCCACGATGGATGCATGAAGCCTCGCGTTCTGGTGGTCGACGATGACTCCTCCCTTGCCGAGATGCTCGGCATCGTGCTGAGGTCGGACGGGTTCGAGCCTGCCTTCGTGCCGGACGGGTCGCGTGCACTGGCCGCTTTTCGTGAGGTGAAGCCCGACATCGTGCTGCTCGACCTGATGCTGCCCGGGGTCAGCGGCATCGATGTCTGCCGCGCCATCCGGTCGGAATCCGGCACTCCGATCATCATGCTCACCGCCAAGAGCGACACCGTCGACATCGTGCTCGGGCTGGAGTCCGGCGCCGATGACTACGTGGTGAAGCCGTTCAAGCCGAAGGAGCTCATCGCCAGGATGCGAGCGCGGCTCCGCCGTTACGACGATGCCGGTGGCGAGACGCTGATCATCGGGCCGCCGGAATCTCCGGTCAGCATCGATGTTCCGGCGCACCAGGTGGTCCGTGACTCGGTGGCGATCTCGCTCACGCCGCTGGAGTTCGACCTGCTGGTGGCTCTGGCCCGTAAACCCCGGCAGGTCTTCACCCGCGAGGTACTGCTCGAACAGGTCTGGGGTTACCGGCACGCCGCCGACACCAGGCTGGTCAACGTGCACGTGCAGCGGCTGCGGTCCAAGGTCGAGCGGGACCCTGAGCGGCCCGAGGTGGTGCTCACCGTCCGAGGCGTCGGATACAAAGCCGGCCCGCCGTGACCCAGCGGCGCGCGCTCGAGCTGGCCCGCGTTGCGCTCGCCGCTGCTGGACACCGGACCGCCGCCGAGGCCAGGCGGCTGCGGAGGACCTGGCGCAGGTCGCTGCAGTTCCGGGTGGCAGCGACCACCGTCGTCGTCACCGGCCTGATCGTGTTCATGATCGGCCTGTTCCTGATCGACCAGATCAGCAACGGTGTCCTGCGGGCGAAGCAGAACGCCGCCATCGGACAGGCCAGCGCCGGCCTCGATCCCGCACGCGGCTACTTCGCAGGTGTGGCGCCCGGTGACCTCACCGGTGTACGCCAGGCGGTGGTGCAGCTGACCACGGACCTGACGTCCACCGGCAACAATGCGGGCCTGTTCACGATCGCCGTCCGTTCCCCCGATGCTGCCGTGGACTCCGAACTGGCGTCCGGGCCGATCATCCCCGCCGATCTGCGGGCAGTGGTCAAGGACAACGTGATCGCGGTGCAGTACGCGCCGGTGTCCGGACCCGGACAGCGACGGGTGCCCGGGCTGATCGTGGGGGAGCCGGTCACCACCCAGGCGGGCTCGTTCGAGCTGTACTACCTGTTCCCGCTGACCGCCGAGCAGGAGACGATCAGCCTGGTGCAGCGCACCGCACTGATCGCGGGCATCGCGCTGGTGTTGCTGGTCGCGGCGATCGCGCTACTCGTCACCCGGCAGGTGGTGCGTCCGGTCCGGGTCGCCGCACAGACGGCGGAACTGCTCGCCTCCGGTGACCTGTCCCAACGCATTCCGGTGACGGGGGAGGATGACATCGCCCTGCTGGCCATGTCCTTCAACGACATGGCCACCAGCCTGCAACAACAGATCCAGCGACTGGAGCAGCTGTCGCGCTACCAGCAGCGGTTCACCTCCGACGTCTCCCACGAGCTGCGCACACCGCTCACCACCGTCCGGATGGCTGCGGAGTTGCTGCACACCAGCCGGGACAGTTTCGCCCCCGAGCTGGCCCGTTCGGCCGAACTGCTCACCCGAGAGCTCGACAGGTTCGAGAATTTGCTCGGCGACCTGCTCGAGATCTCCCGCTACGACGCGGGCGCTGCGCATCTGGAGGCGGAACGGGTCGACTTCGGCGGCATCGTCGAGCGCGCGGTCGCAGCCAGCCAGAGCCTGGCCCAGCGCCATCAGACCGAACTGGTCGCAGAGTTCTCCGACGAGCCGCTGCTGGCTGACGTGGACACCAGACGCGTCGAACGGATCCTGCGCAATCTGCTCGCCAATGCCCTCGACCATGCCGAGGGCAGACCGGTCGAGGTGCGGATCGGTGCCGACGACGTGTCGGTGGCGGTCGCGGTACGCGATCACG
Organism: Mycobacteriales bacterium; assembly: GCA_038321605.1. Classification (GTDB taxonomy): domain Bacteria; phylum Actinomycetota; class Actinomycetes; order Mycobacteriales; family Jatrophihabitantaceae; genus Jatrophihabitans_A. The sequence continues at coordinate 9,163 of JBBQFE010000018.1, forward strand.
GGGTGGGTCTGCGCCCAGGTGAGGCCAAACTGGTGTTCAACCGCTTCTGGCGCGGTGACCCGTCCCGCAGCCGACTGACCGGCGGAACCGGCCTCGGGTTGGCGATCAGCCTGGAGGATGCCCGGCTGCACGGTGGCTGGCTGCAGGCGTGGGGCGAACGTGGGCAGGGTGCGAATTTTCGGTTGACGCTGCCCAGGCAGGCAGGCGGCACACTGGAGTCCTCACCCCTTCCGTTGGCGCCCTCGGAGGTACAGGCATGAACCGGAACGCGCGGCGGCGACGCGGCTGGTTGCGGCGACGCGGCTGGTTGCTCAGCGCCGTCCTCGCGCTCGTCCTGTCTCTGGTCGTCGGCTGCTCGGGGATCCCGACCTCGTCGCGGCCTGACGCGGTGCGCACCGTCGGCGGCAACGCGACGCCGGTGGCCTCGGACCCGGGCCCGCAGCCGGGGGACGAACCTCGGCAGATCATCTTCGGCTTTCTGACTGCAGCCGCGGAGTCCTCCGATGCCAGGCATTCTGGCTCGCGGCAATTCCTGACCACCGAGGCCGGCACCAAGTGGCAGGACAGCTCGGTGACCATCGTCAGCGACTACCAGGTGCAGCCGGCCGACACCAATGCCACCAACGCGACCGTGGTGGTCTTCGGTACGCCGGTGGGACTGCTCGACGCCCGCGGCATCTACACCCCTGAGCGGGACGGCGAGGGTCAGGGCCAGACCACCCGGTTCACGTTCCAGTTGCAGAAGTCCAAGGCGGGCTGGCGGATCGCCCAGCTGCCACCCGGCGTCATCATCCGGGCCAGCGCGTTTCAGACCCAGTACCGGCAGCGGCCGGTGTACTTCTACGATCCTGGGCAGACCACTCTGGTGCCGGACGTCCGGTACTCGGCGCTGCAGGAACAGCCCCTGGCACAGTGGCTGCTGGCCCAGCTGCTGGCCGGCCCGCGTCCGGAGCTCACCCAGTCGGTGGTCACCCTGGTTCCCGACCAGGTCGACGGCCGGCCGGCGGTGGTCACCGTCAAGGACCGGATCCAGGTGGAGATCCCTGGATCCTCCCAGCTCGACGACACGTCCCAACAGCGGTTGGCCGTCCAATTGGCCTACACCTTCGGACAGATCAAGTTCTCCAGCAATCTGACCCTCACCGACTCGGGCAAAGAGATAGTGATCCCGGGTGTCGGCAGCGTGTTCTCGATGTCGAACTTTCCTGACCTCAGCGGGTCCGGGTCCGTCCCCGCCGCGCAGAGCTACTACCTCAGGCGTGGCGGGCTGATCAGCGGCTCGGACGACCGGCCCCTGGCCGGCCCGGTCGGCGCGGGTGATTACAAGCTCACCTCGGTGGCGCTGCGCCAGTTGTCCAGTGCGAGCCTGCTGCTGGCCGGTCTGAACAGCAATGGCCTGCTGATGGGGTCCAGCGCGGGACCGCTGACGTACGTGAAGATGCCGGACGGGTTGCTGAGCAGGCCCGATTGGCAACCGCGGTCGACCGACCTGTGGATCGGAGCGGGCAGCTCGATCTATCGGATCGGGGCGGATCGCATACCCCGACTGGTGTCGGTACCGGCGCCGCTCGGGGGACTGCCGAACGGTCAGGTGGTGACCGTCAGATTCAGCCCGGACGGTGTCCGGCTGGCGGTGGTGATGCGTGGCAACGACGGAGTGAATGCCCTGTGGGTGGGCTCGGTGGCGAAGTCGTCGACCACGAGTGCGATCACGTTGGACAACTTTCAGCAGATCACGCCGTCGGGAATCACGGTCACCGATGCGGCCTGGCGGGACGACTCGACCCTGCTGTTGATCGCCGCCGCGCCGGGTGCCGCCCCTGGCGTGTGGACGGTGAAGTCCGACGGCTACAACCTCGACACCCTGCCGCTGGCCGGCCTGCCGCGTGGGCAGGTCAGCATCGCTGCCGCCACCGACCAGCCCCCGCTGGTGACGACCGACAACCCGCCGGCCGTCTGGGAGCAGAACGGCAGCTCGTGGAGCTCGCTGGGCAGCGAACTCACCGAGGGGTCGGCCCCGGCCTACACGACCTGATCGGCGTTGCCGTCGTCCACCGGGCGGGTACTTCTGCACAGCAGCACCGAACGGTGGCCACAGGGGCGCCCGGCAGTGCCAGGGTCGGCAGATGCATCTCGAACTGCGCAGCCGCCCACGCCTGCTGACCGCTCTGGTGGATCTCGTCCTGCCGGTGCACTGTGTGTGCTGCCGCGCGGCCGGGTCGGTCTGGTGTGAGGGGTGCCGGCCTATCACCGACTGCAGCCTGGTGGGTCCGTACGCGCTGCCCGTCGTCGCGAGCGCCGACTACGCCGGAGCGATGCGGACGGCGCTGCTGGCCTACAAGGAGCGCGGCGTGCTGGGGCTGGCCCCGCTGCTGGCCGAGCAGCTGGCGCCGGCGGTGTCCTACCTCGCCGAACAGCTGGCAGCGTCACCGGTGCTCGTGCCGGTGCCGTCCGGTCGCGCGGCCGCCCGCTCCCGGGGTGGCGATCACCTGCTCCGGCTCTTACGGCAACCGGCGTTCCGCGGCGCAGCGCCGCTGGGTGTTCTGCCGGTGCTGCCGGCACTTGCCCTGGGCGCGCGGGTCGCCGACTCGGCCGGTCTGGACCCGCGGATGCGGATGGCGAATCTGGCGGGCCGGATGCGGGCGTCACCGGCCGGCTCCGCGCCGTCGCCGGTGATTCTGGTCGATGACATCGTCACCACCGGCACCACCTTTGCGGAGGCGGCGCGCGCCCTGCGACAGGCGGGCTGGCCGGTGCACGGGGCTGCGGTACTGGCCGCCACCCGGCTGCGCAGGGGGTGCGCGTGATCTCAGTTGCCGCACGGCGGATTCTTTGCCCGGAGCGCTGGGCATCGAGGATGAAGCAGGCTAGCGTTGGGATGACCTAGCAGAGACAGGAGCCAGCGCGATCGAGTCGTGGCTGGCGGGCCGTGTCACTCGCGGTCCGCGGTGCGACGTCGAGAGCGTCCGGGCATTGCCCGGATCCTGACGAGCACCAGGAGGTTGCGTGGATATTGTCGTGAGGGGCCGGAACGTCGAGGTTCCCGATCACTACCGTCAGCACGTCGCTGAGAAGCTGGCTCGCATCGAGCGCTACGACGACCGAATAATTCGGACCGATGTCGAGCTACTCCACGAGAAGAACCCCAGGCAGGCCGAGATCTGCCAACGGGTCGAGATAACCTGCCGGGTCCGCGGGCCGGTGGTTCGCGTCGAGGCGTGTGCCGCCGATTTCTACAAGGCCCTCGACATCGCCGCCGAGCGTCTGGAGCGCAAGTTCCGCCAAGCGGCCGACCGGCGCCGGGTACATCATGGACGACACAGTCCCACCTCGGTGGCTGCTGCCACCGGCAGCTTGACTGCCGAAGCCGCAGTCGCGGTGGCGGTGGCAGAGGAAGAGCCGGAGGAGACCGAAGCCTTTGACGGCCCCGGTCAGGTGGTACGGGAGAAGGAGCACCCGGCCAAGCCGATGACCATCGACGAGGCCCTGTTCGAGATGGAACTGGTCGGTCACGACTTCTTCCTGTTCTCCGATGCCGACAGTGGGCGAGCGAGTGTCGTGTATCGACGCAAGGGCTATGACTACGGCGTGATCCGGCTGGTCGAATAGTCGCTGTCGATTCCGCTCACCACCGGATGCCCGGCGGTGAGCGGTTCGCCGGGGCCGCTGCTGCGGGTAGCCTGAGCACTCGTGACCGCTACCGACACCGCCGCAGCGCTGGCCCAGATCGCAGGGCATGCCGCGTCGAACAAACTCGCCACCGACATCGTGCTGATCGACGTCAGCGACAAGCTCGCCATCACCGACGTCTTCGTGATCGCGACCGGTAGCAACGAGCGCCAGGTCGAGGCCATCGTCGACGAGATCGAAGAGAAGCTGCGGTTGGCCGGTGCCAAGCCGCTACGGCGTGAGGGCAAGCGCGACGGGCGCTGGGTCCTGTTGGACTACGCCGAGATCGTGGTGCACGTCCAGCATGCCGAGGAGCGGGTGTTCTACTCCCTGGAGCGGCTCTGGAAGGACTGTCCGCTGATCGAGTTCACGCCCGATGACGGACCCGGCGCCGAAGCAGTCACCGACCAGCCCTGATGCGGCGGCGGATCGTACTGCTCAGACACGGCCGGACGGCCTGGAATGCCGAGCGGCGCTACCAGGGCCAGTCCGACATACCGCTCGACGAGGTGGGCAGGAGCCAGGCGATCCAGGTTGCGGGCCTGATCGCGGCGATGCAGCCCGAGGTCCTGATCTCCTCAGACCTGTTGCGCGCCAAGCACACAGCGGCCAAGGTCGCGTCGCTGACCGGTCTCGAACTACGGATCGACGAACGGTTGCGCGAACGCCACCTCGGCCACTGGGAGGGTCTGACCCGCGACGAGGTGCAGGCCGCCTACCCCGACGAGTTCGCGGACTGGCTTGCCGGGCGCGATGTCACCCGCCGCGGTGGCGAGAGCCGGCAACAGGTAGCCGATCGGGCGCTCTCGCTGGTGCGGGAACTGACCGACGTGGATCTCGTGGTGCTGGTCAGCCACGGTGCAACGGCGATGTGCCTCACCGCTGCCCTGCTGGGTCTGCCCCAGACGCCGTCCATTCTCGGCCCGCTGGCCAACTGCCACTGGACGGAGTTGCGGGACGAGGGTGCCGGCTGGAACCTGCGGGCCCACAACGCCGGCGCCCCCGGCCCGGTGATCCCGATGCTGGCAGCAGACAGTGAACCAGCCGACGCAGACGCCTGAACCGGCCGCGATGTCGGTACCTCCGACGGCGGTGCGGCCGGGTTGGCAGATCCTGGTCCTCACCGACTCGCTGGCCTTTCATGGCCCGGGCCTGGGTGAGCTCACCACCGAACCACGGCTGTGGCCGAACGTGCTCGCTGCCGAGCTCGGCGCGCAGGCCACGATCTACGGACGTCGCGGCTGGACCGCCCGTGACGCCTGGTTCGCCGTCACCAAGGACCCGTATGTCTACTCGGTGCTGCTGCCCCGCGCCGATGCGGTGATCCTGGCCGTCGGCGGCATGGACTACCTGCCGGCGGTGCTGCCCAGTCACCTGCGTGAAGGTATCCGGTTGCTGCGTCCGCCGACGGTGCGCCGACTGGCCACCCGCTCGCTCCGGGCGGCTCAGCCGATAGGCGCCCGGCTGCTGCGTGGACGCTGGCGCTCCCTGTCGCAGGCATCGACCGATCACTACCTGACCCGGTGCGTCGACGGCATACGGCACTTTCATCCGTCCACCCCGGTGTTCGGCACCGTCCCGCCGCCGCATGACGCGCCGGGTTACGGGCGGGTCACCGCAGGTCATGCCGGCGCGGTGGCCGCTGCCCTGGGCTGGGGCCGTCGCCACCAGGTTCCGATGCTGCGGTTCGACGAGTGGGTGGCACCGTTCATCGGCGCCGCGGACATGAACGTCGACGGCTTGCACTGGGGCTGGCGCTGCCACGATGCGGTCGGGCGCCGGGCGGCCAGCGTGCTCGGCGGTGGCTGACGAGTAGCATCTGCTGTTGTGACCCACGTCGACCTGCTCCTTACCGAGCCGCGCTAGGTATTCCACGAACCGGCGCGGCTGAGCCTCTGCGATTGCGCAGGGGCTCTTCGTATGTGGCGATCCGTATCACACCGCAAGTTCCGACGAAGGGAAGCCCAGCGCCATGAGTGCCACTGCCGATCACGATGCGGCCAGCGACGTACCGCCGTTCAGGTACAACGCCAAGCTCGCAGCGCAGATCGAGCTCCGCTGGCAGGACGAGTGGGAGCGGCGGGGTACCTTCAACGCCGCAAACCCCTCGGGCGGCCTGAGCGACGGCTTCTCGGCGGTGGCGGGCAAGCCGCACACGTACGTGCTCGACATGTTCCCGTATCCGTCGGGCGCAGGGCTGCACGTCGGTCACCCGTTGGGCTACATCGGCACCGATGTCTACGCTCGTTACCTGCGGATGTGCGGCGAGAATGTCCTGCACACCATGG
>JBBQFE010000019.1:0-15080 GCA_038321605.1 Mycobacteriales bacterium
GTCGTAAAGCTGGTCGACATCGAAGGTGGCGATCACTTCCGACTGCAGGGTGGCGAGCAGATGTTCCCGGGTCAACCGGGTGGCGCCGCCGGCGTCGACGAACCCGTCCAGCGCCTGCACCAGCACCGGCTGTCCCAACTCCGGAAGCGGTGTGCTCAACTCGAAGAGTTCTGCTGGATCCAGCACGTGGGCTCCCTTCTGATCGTGCGCATGTTGCGATCGGGCCGGTTGCCGGCGAGCGTCGGTCCCGCGCCTGTAGCCAGCTTAGTGCGCCGGGTTGGTTCGCCGCGCGGATGCTGGGCTGCTGGTAGGTCTGAACCGCTGGGACGAATGAGTAGCTGGGAAGTCTGGAAGTCTGAGCCGCTGGGAAGTCTGGGACCGTCGGTCGCGTTCGGTCATCGGGCCACTCCGAACATCCGGCCCGGCAGGGTGATGGAGAAGGGCACGGATATGCACGGTGAGTTCAAGGTTCCTGGCGGCAAGCTGGTAGTAGTCGATCTCGAGATCGACGGTGACGGCGAGGTGCTGCGCGATGTCCGACTCTCCGGCGACTTCTTTCTCGAGCCGGACCACGCGCTGACGGCCATCAATGCCGCGCTGGACGGCGCCGACGCCGCTTCCTCTGCGGCGCAGCTGGCCGCGCGGGTCACGGCGGCGCTCCCGGCCGGCACCGTGATGTACGGGTTCGGCGCCGCCGACGTCGCTACCGCGGTGCGCCGCGCCCTGTCGGCGGCCACCAGTTGGACCGACCACGACTGGTTGCTGATCCACGAACCTGCTCGCAGCCCACAGCACCACATGGCGCTGGATCAGGTATTGCTCGAGGAGGTCGGGGCGGGACGGCGGCCACCGATGCTGCGGGTCTGGGAGTGGGCGGCGCCCTGCGTGGTGATCGGGTCCTTCCAGTCGCTGCGCAACGAGGTCGATTCCGAGGCGGCCGAACGGTTGGGGATCGAGGTCGTGCGCCGCATCAGTGGCGGCGGCGCGATGTTCATCGAGCCGGGCAACACCATCACCTACTCGCTGTACGTGCCGCCCTCCCTCGTCGAGGGACTCTCGTTCCAGGACTCGTACGCATTTCTCGACGACTGGGTGCTCGGCGCCCTGGCTGATCTGGGTATCAAGGCCTGGTACCAGCCGCTCAACGACATCACCTCGCCCGGCGGCAAGATCGCCGGCGCGGCGCAGAAGCGGCTTGCCGGGGGAGCGGTGCTGCACCACGTCACCATGGCCTACGACATCGATGCGGCCAAGATGACCCACGTGCTTCGGATAGGGCGCGAGAAGCTGTCGATGAAGGGAACGGCCAGTGCGGCCAAGCGGGTGGATCCGCTGCGGTCCCAGACCGGGTTGCCACGCGAGGCGGTGATCGAGGCGATGATCGCCAGCTTCCGTGGTCGTTACGGGCTGGACGCTACGACCGTGACCGACGGCGAGTCGGCGCGTGCCGCGGAACTGATACGCACGAAGTTCGGCACCACAGAGTGGATCTCGCGGGTTCCGTAGGCGAGCGGGAGCGGACTCCAGGCTCGTGAACCTGCGCTCGACACCTGTGCAGCTTGGTGGGCCCTTGTCGAGGAGGACCGGGTACGTCGAGGTGGCCGCTGAAACAGCGGGCACCGATCGTTCGATTTACCAGCCGTGGTTGCTCATGAACGTTCCTTTCGCCTTGACTCGTGGCTCGAACTTCGGGACGGGTTTTCCTACCGGATTCGCATTGTGAAATTCGTGTTCGGATTGCCGCTGCAGGTCTCAGGACCTGACGATCTACCAGCCGTGGTTGCTCATGTGATGCCCTTTCGTGTGGGGTCTCGCTCGCGGAAGTGGGGAGCGCAGAGCTGCTCCGAACAGACGGATCTACCAGCCGTGGTTGCTCATCGAGGACGTCCCTTCATCGTTTGTCCCAGGGCACAGACATGTGCCGTTAGGTAATTCTTCGATCACTGTGGGTGCTACTTATGCAATTCACACCCCAAAGGCGCGCAAACCCGTGGGTTACCGGGCTAGGGGTGCAGTCCATATCATCCCTTGTGGAGTGTTAAGTGAATGTTTGCTAATGTGACAGTTGCGCTGGACGTGGCCGTAGAGGCAAATTTTGTGCATTTAATTGTCATATGGGTGTTAAAAATTCCTTGTCGAGGCGGTTGTTAAGTCACACTTCCGCCGTTTTCTGAAAGCGCTTACTGGCCGATCGGGCTTCCGGAAACACGTGACATCCTGTAATGGCTGCGTTATCTTTAGGGGAGCCAACCGACGCCAAACCTGCCAAGTGGCCCATAGCCCCCGGAGAAGCACAGTGTCCGCACCGTTCATGAGCCCGGTCACCGGGTGGCGCGTGCGCGGCTGGGAGCTGTGGAGCCTTCCGTCGAGGCTTCCGCTCTACCTGCTGGGCGTCGAATCGGTCGCCCTGGTGCTGACCGTTAGAGCGCTTTTCTTCCAATTGCCTTCTGTGTCCGGATTGATCCGCTGCGGGATCTTCCTCGGGCTGTTCCTGCTGTTTCAACGGCCATCGGCCCGGATCGAGCGACTCCGCATCAAACTGAGCGAGAGTCACAAGATCGACATGACGTCGGTCTGGACTTTCGCAGCGGTGGTCGCTGTGCCCGGTGGGTACGCGGCGCTGTTGTCGGTCATCATCGCCGCGCTGTCCGCCAGGACCAGGCTGCGTTCCGGCCAGCAGCCGCACCGCCAGATCTTCAACGCAGCCACGGTGGCGCTGGCCTGTCTCGCAGGTTCGGAGATGCTGCACCTACCGCACCCCGCGATGGCCGGCGTTTCCGACGGCGCCCTCGGTGCCGTGTCGATGGCCCTGGCGATCGCGGTCTACACGACGGTGAACACCGCTCTCGTGTCCGGCGCGATCTTCCTCGCCTCGCATCCGATGCCGGTACGCGCGTTGTTCGGGACCTGGGAAGAGAACGCGCTCGAACTGGCGACGCTCTGCCTGGGTGCGCTGACGGCCGTCACCGCGATCTACCTTCCCTGGCTCACCGCCCTGGCGATCGTCCCGATGGTCGTGTTGCAGCGCGGTGCGCTGGTCAAGCAGCTCGAGGTGGCGGCAACGACGGATCAGAAGACCGGTCTGCTCAACGCGGTCACCTGGTCCGGACTGGCCGAGAAGGAACTGGCGAGGGCATCCCGCGACGGCAAATCCGGCGCCATGCTCATCATCGACATGGACCGGTTCAAGGCGGTCAACGACACCTATGGGCACATGGTCGGCGACGCGGTGCTGAAGGCGGCCTCGGCCGCGCTGACCACCGAGCTACGCGAGTACGACACAGTCGGTCGGTTCGGTGGCGAGGAGTTCGTGGCGCTGCTACCGGATGTCGACCAGCAGATGGTTGCCGGTATCACCGACCGCATCCTGGAACGCATCCGCACCCTGCAGATCGTCTCGCCGGACAACCCCGACATCCGGGTCGGTGGCTTCTCCGCCTCGATCGGTATCGCGCTCTTCCCCGAGCACGGAACCGAGGTCGAACGGTTGCTGCACGCCGCCGACCTCGCGCTCTACCAGGCCAAGGACTCCGGGCGTGACCGCGCACGATTCGGCAGTGTGGTCAACGGTTAGTGCACCCTGAAAGCGCTCGGCGTGTCACCTTCCTGGATGTGCTGCGGGTTCGGCAGTACCGATGGTTGTGGTTCGCCGACGCCCAGTCCAATCTCGGAGACCAGCTGGCGCGGGTCGCACTGACCATCCTGGTCTTCCGACAGACCGGTTCTGCGCTGCTGACGGCGGCCACCTATTCGTTGACCTTCCTGCCGGCTCTGATCGGTGGCGTGCTGCTGTCGGGCTTCGCCGACCGGTACAGCCGCCGCACCATGATGGTCAGCTGCGACCTCGCGCGTGCGGTGTTGCTGGGACTCATGACCGTGCCGGGTCTGCCCATCGCGGTGCTCAGTGCGCTGCTGGTGCTGGCGGTGCTGATCGGGTCGCCGTTCAGCGCGGCACAGGCCGCTGTGATCCCTGACATCCTGGACAAGGACCGCTACGTAGTTGCCGTCGCCCTTCGGTCGGTGACCGGTCAGCTCGCGCAGCTCGCGGGCTTCGCCGGTGGCGGCATCCTGGTGGCGGCGATCGGCAGTCGTCCGGCGCTGATGATCGACGCCGTCACGTTCGCCATCTCGGCGCTCGCGCTGCGGGTCAGTCTGGATCGACACCTCGTACGGTCCGCCGACCAGGAGTCGAGCACAGAGTCCTACCTGTCAGGTCTGACTGCGGGTTTTCGGTTGATCATCACCGACGTGCGGCTGCGCGGCTGGCTCGGGCTCGCGTTGCTGGTCGGTCTCTACGTGATTCCCGAAGGGATCGCGGCGCCCTTCGCCCAGTCGATCGGCGGCGGCAGCAGTGAGATCGGCATCCTGATGGCCGCAGCGCCCACCGGAACGGCAGTCGGTTCCTTCCTGGTGGTGCGGGTGCTCAGCGCCCCGCTGCGTGCCAAGCTCCTTGGCCCGATGGCCGTTGCCGCCGGCCTGCCGCTGGCGGCGTTCGCCATCAAGCCGGGCCTCGCCGTTGCAGTCGGTCTGTTGTTCCTGTCCGGGGTCTTCACGGCGTATCTGGTGCAGGCCATGTCCTCGTTCACGCAGGCCGTTCCCACCGAGCAGCGCGGCCAGGTGATCGGGTTGGCGTCGTCGGCGTTTCTGGTGGCGCAGGGTCTGGGGCTGGTGCTCGCCGGGGTGTTCACATCGCCACTTGGCCCTGCGACGACCATCGCCGCGGGTGGTGGCCTAGGTGCGCTGCTCGCGTTGGGCTGCGCGCTGAGCCTGCGACGCGCGCCGGCTCTGCCGGGTGAACAGAGCCCGAGCCGCCCGGCACCGCGGCACGCGGCCGCCCGCCGCAGCTAGATCACCCGCAGCTGGATCAGCCGCAGCTGGATCAGCCGGCGGCCGGGATCAGCCGGCGGACGGGATCAGCCGGCGGACGGGATCGAGTGCCCCCAGTCGGCCAGCAGGGTCCGCAGGCCGGTGACCAGGGCCAGTGGCTGGTCGAGCATCACGTGGTGACCGGCATCCGGAATCTCCACCACCGGGGCCACCCCGCCGAGTCGGTCGTACAGCGCCAGGCCCATCTCTTCGGACAGGATCCCGCGCTCGCTACGGAAGACCGCGACCCGGCAGTCCAGACGGCTGATCAACTGGGGACTCAGCGGTGCCCTCGCGAAGATGGCGGGGTCGAACTTCCACGACCAGCCGCCCTCGACCTCGCGTACCGAGCGGTCCGCGATGTGCTGCATGACGTAGGCCAGGAACGGGCCGTCATCGGGGATCGGCCGGAACCGGCCGAGGATCGCCGCCCTGCTCGGATAGACCTTGAGCGGTCCGAATGCGACCTGCTCCCGAGCTGCGATCTCTTCGGCAGTCATCTCGCGCACCGGGGAATCGAGCACCACCGCGCCGCCAAGTCGGCTGCCGTACCGCACGGCCGCCCGCAGCGTGACGAAGCCGCCCATGCTGTGGCCGACGATGATCGGCTCCTCGGCGATACCTGCCGCGGTGGCGACCGCCATCACCTCGTCGGCCCACCCGTCGAGGGTGTAGCGCTCCCGACGACCGCTGTCGCCGTGCCCGGACAGGTCCAGGGCGACGACGCGGTGGGTGGTCGCGAGCAGCGGCGCAATGTGATCCCACCAACCGCTGTGGGCGGCGCCGCCATGCACCAGCAGCAGCCCACTGGCTCCGGGATCTCCCCAGGCCCGGTAGTGGATCGGCACCGCGTCGACGACGATGTCACCGGTCTCGAAGGGGCTGTTCACCGCTCTGGTGAACCACCCCGGTGCCGACGGAGTGGGCAGGGCAGGGTCGGCGTCGGAAGGATTCACCGCCCCAGAATGCACTGTGCACAGCGGTCTTTCGCGGTCGGTGTGCTCAACACCTCGTCTGTGCATGCACGGCCGGGCAGTTGCGGCTAGCGGAGGGCGGCGACTTCGTCCGTGTTGGACCGCGTCGGCACCGAGGCGCGACGGGACTGGGTACTGGCCAGCAGCACACCCCCGACGACGACCAGTCCGCACGCGATCTCGACCAGGTCCGCGCGCTCGCCCAGCAGCAGCCAGGAGCTGGCGATCCCCACCACCGGCACCATCATCGAGAACGGTGCGACGGTACTGGAAGGATGACGCGACATCAGGATCGTCCAGATGCCTGAGCCCACCACCGTTGCGACCACCACGACATACAGCAGGCCGAGGACAGCGGGCAGCGCTGAGGCTTCGGTCACCGTGCTGATCGAGTGCCAGTCCCGTCCTGCGCCTTCCACCACCAGTGACAGTGCGAGCATCGGCAGTGGCGGTACCACCGACATCCACAGGGTCAACCGCATCGGGCTGTCGGCCCGTGCCTTGCGATTGCCCAGGTTGCCGAACGCCCAACCGAGCCCAGCGCACAGTGTGAGCACCAGCGGCAGCAGCGCCGCGACCTGAGACCGGTGCAGCGCAATCACGCTCAGACCCAGCATGGCGATGACGACACCTGCGATGTGTCGTCCGGTCAGTCGCTCGCCCAGTAGGGCGGCTGCCAGCAGCACGGTGAACGGTGCCGAGGACTGCAGTACCAGCGAGGCCAGGCCGGTGGGCATGCCCGCCTGCATCCCCAGATAGAGAAAGGCGAACTGCAGGACGCCGAAGCCGATGCCGTACAGCAGGAACCAGCGTAGCTCGACCTTGGGTCTCGGGACGAACATGATGGTCGGCACCGCCAGCAGGCCGAAACGCAGGAAAACCAGGAACAACGGCGGAAAGTGCTCCAGGGCCAGGTGCGTGGCCGGAAAGTTCAGCCCCCAGCAACCAGCCACGAACACGGCGAGCAGGCGGTCACGTACGGGCATGGGGTAATTCTCCCGTACACCAACGATGAAGAACAATCGAATGATTCATCACTGTCTCTGTAGCCTCACTTCATGGACGTTCACCAGCTCGCCACCCTACGCGAAGTGGGCCAGCACGGCAGCGTCACCGCCGCGGCGAGGATTCTGCACTGCACCCCGTCGGCGGTGTCCCAACAGTTGAAGGCACTCGAGCGCGCAGCCGGCGTTCCGTTGGTGGAGCGGGCGGGCCGCGGTATCAGGCTCACCGGCGCCGGGCACGCGCTGGCCCGTAGTGCCGTGGAGGTTGCAGTTGCGCTCGAACGCGCTCAGGCGGCCGTCACCCGGTTCGCCGCAGAGACCACCGGTTCGGTCACCATCACCGCCTTTCAGAGCGCCGCCGAGTTGCTCTTTCCGGATCTTGTCACGCGGGTGCTGGCGCTGGGCGGGATCGGGCTGGAATGCAACGAGAGTGACGTCGCGCAGTCCGAGTTCGCGGCCCTGACGGCTGAGTACGACCTGGTGCTGGCGCACCGCCCGGACCGTAGTCAGGACTGGCCCGCGTCGGTCAAGGCGATTCCGCTGTTCCGGGAGCCAGTCGACGTTGCTCTGCCGCTGAACCATCGGCTGGCCGGCCAGCAGCGAGTGCAGGTAGCTGATCTGGCCGGAGAGTCCTGGATCGCGGTACGAACCGGCTTTCCGCTCGCCGAACTACTAACGACCTTGGCCGCGCGCTCGGGCCAGGCACCTCGGATCGCCCATCGGATCAACGACTTTCACGTGGTCGAGGCCATGGTCGCCCGTGGCCACGGCATCGCGCTGCTACCCCGCTACAGCGCGGGCGATCGCACCGACCAGCACATCGTGCTCAAGCCGCTCGCCGGCGCGAGGCCGGGACGTCAGATCGACCTGCTGGTCCGTCCGGATCGGGCGGAGCGACTGGTCGTGCGCGCCGTGATCACCGAACTGCGGCAGCTGACGAGGACGATCCGGCGCCCCTGACCGGGCGTCGGCCGACTGCGGCCAGCACCTCAGTCCTGTGCCTCAGTCCTGTGCTGTCAGTCCTGCCCGTCAGCCGTGTGCCCTCAGCCTTATGCCGTCGGTCCGGTGCCTCAGTCCTGTGCTGCTCGGTCCCTCGACAGCAGCGCGTCGAGCACCAGTCCGGCGCCGATGGCCAGCATCCAGACGTCCTTGGCGATGGGCACACCCTGCTGGGTCGGCTTCAGGCTGCCGGTCTCGTGCATCCCCGGAGTGCGCCACCACATGCCGAGCAGGGAACCGGCAAAGCCGGTCAGACCCGCACCCGCGAGGCCCGCCGGAACCACCGGTGCCAGCAGCGCTCCGCCGAGCGCAATCTCGCTGATGGCGACGACCTTCAGGAACTTGCCCGGTTCGATCTTCGCGAGTCCGGGATAGGCGCCGCTGGCCATACCGTGGATCGCTGCCGCGGTCTGTTCGCCGCCATTGAGCTTGCCGAGCCCGGAGTTGAGAATGAACGCCCCGGTGGCCACCCGGCCGGGCATCCTTCGTAGCTTCGCAGAAATACTCATATCTCGAGCCTCTTTCCAAGGTGACGATGGACGGAACCCTGATCACTCGCCGCCGGACGTCGGCCGCACCGGGCTCGCTGTCTACCAGTTAACCCGAAGTGCGCGAAACGGGCTCGCTTCGGGTACCGGCTCCGTGGCATACCGGCCTAGGGTCAGCCACGAACCAGCCGTTGGTCAGCCACGCGCCAGCCGTTGGTCAGCGTGCCGGCAGCTGAGGATCGGTTGACGTGGTCATGGTTTCCGGCGCTCTCGCTGCGAACCCGGCGGCGATCAGGAGTACGGCGGCGGTCACCCCGAACGCGGCAGGAAAGCCTGCACTGTCGGCGAGGGCACCGGCGGCGAGCGGACCGACCAGGCTGCCCACGTCACCGGCCATCTGGTAGCCGGCGATGACGGTGCCGCCGCGGCCGCCGACCACATCACCCAGCATCGCGCCGGGCGCCACGTCGAGCAGGCCGCTGCCGGCCCCGAAGACCGCCATTGCCGCCATCAGCAACACCAGTGAGGCGGGCAGCGCAAGTAGGGCGACGCCGGCGGCGCTGGTCAGACAGCCGATCAGCAGGACCGGCCGACGCCCTCGGCGATCGGTGATCCGGCCGCCGAGCACCAGCGTGGCGGTGTTTGCCAGGGTGAACACGGTAAAACCAGCACCCGTCCAGATCGGCGGCTCGTGCAGCACCTCGACGACCAGTAACGGAACGATGGCCGCGCGGACGCCGAGAGCAGCCCAGCTGTCGGCGAGATTGGCGACCGCGGCGGCCCGGAACGCCGGTAATCGGATCGCCGCACCGAGCGTCAGCGGCACAGGTCGGTCGGCACCCGGGCCCTCATTCGAGGCCCGCCGCCGATGCCGCGGCAGCAGCGCCAGGCCGACGAAACCGGCCGCGGCCAGGGTCCCTGCGTACAGGAAGAACGGTGCGCGCAGCGACCAGCCGGTGACCAGGCCGCCGAGTCCGGGACCGGCCACGCCGCCGAGCAGGAATCCACCGCTGAAGCAGCCGAGTGCACGGCCCCGCTGGGAGGACTTGGTCACCGACAGCAGTAGCGAGCTCGCCGACACGCTGAACATCGCGGAGCCGATGCCGCCGATGCCGCGCAGCGCGATCAGCTGCCCGTAGTTCGCCGCCAAACCTGCCAGTGCGCTGCTGACTGCGACGATGCCGATCCCGGTGCCCAGTACGACCCGTTCACCGATCCGGTTGACCAGTCGCCCGACGCCGAGGGCGGATACCAGCCGCATCAGCGCGAACGCGCTCACCACGGCCGCGGCGGCGGTGCGCGAGACCCCGAAACTGCGGGCGAAGACCGGGATGGCCGGGGCCACGATGCCGAACCCGGCGGCCACGAAGAAGGCCACCGCCGACAGCACTGCGACCTCGATCGGCAACCCTGCCAGCGGGCCCCGCGTCATGGGTTGGGGAGTGCGCCAACTGCGACCGCTGAGCGGCTGCTCCTCGAACAGCACAGGTTCGTCCGTCGCACTCACCACAACAGCATGCCTGAGCCGACGGGACGACCTCCACGTGCTACCGAAAGACCCCGCGCGCCGGGACGTCCGTTACGGACGCCTCGACGGTCCCCTGTGATTGGCAGCCTGCAGCCGCCGCCCTCAGACGTTGCGGCGGTACTGGCCGCCCACCTCGAAGAACGCCTCGGTGATCTGCTGCAACGAGCACACCCGAGCCGCGGACATGAGCACTTCGAAGACGTTCCCATCGGGGGTGCCGGCCACCTCGCGCAGCCGGGCAAGCGCCCGGGCGGCGTCGGAGCGGTGCACGTCGTGGAAGGACGCCAGACGGTTGAGCTGCGACTGCTTCTCCGATTCGGTGCCGCGGGCGAGTTCGACCTCGATCGGCGGCGCCGAACCCTGTGGTGCGAGGAACGTGTTCACCCCGATGATCGGCAGGCTGCCATCGTGCTTGCGGTGCTCGTACAACATCGACTCGTCCTGGATGCGACCGCGCTGGTAGCCGGTTTCCATCGCACCCAGCACGCCGCCGCGTTCGGTGATGCGGTCGAACTCCGCCAGCACCGCCGCCTCGACGAGATCGGTCAGCTCCTCGACCACGTAGGAACCCTGCAGCGGATTCTCGTTCGCCGACAGGCCCCATTCCTTGTTGATGACCAGTTGAATGGCCAGCGCACGGCGGACCGATTCGGCCGACGGTGTGGTCACCGCCTCGTCGTAGGCATTGGTGTGCAGGCTGTTGGCGTTGTCGTACAGGGCATTGAGGGCCTGCAGGGTGGTGCGGATGTCGTTGAAGGCCATCTCCTGCGCGTGCAACGACCTGCCGGAGGTCTGCACGTGGTACTTCAGCTTCTGGGAACGGTCATTGGCGTGGTAGCGGTCCCGCATCGCCACTGCCCAGATCCGGCGCGCGACCCTACCCAGGACGGTGTATTCGGCGTCCATCCCGTTGGAGAAGAAGAACGACAGGTTCGGCGCGAAGTCGTCGATGTCCATGCCGCGTGCCAGGTAGGACTCGACGTAGGTGAAGCCGTTGGCCAGCGTGAACGCCAGCTGGCTGATCGGGTTGGCTCCGGCTTCGGCGATGTGGTAGCCCGAGATGGACACCGAGTAGAAGTTGCGCACCTGATGACTGATGAACCATTCCTGGATGTCGGCCATCATCCGCAGCGAGAAGTCGGTGGAGAAGATGCAGGTGTTCTGCCCCTGATCCTCCTTGAGGATGTCGGCCTGGACCGTGCCTCGGACGGTCGCCAGCGCGGTCGCGGTCAGCTCGGCCACCTCGTCGGGCGACGGATCACGGCCGTTGTCGGCCCGGAACCTGTCGACCTGCTGATCGATGGCGGTGTTGAGGAAGAAGGCCAGAATGGTGGGAGCCGGACCGTTGATGGTCATCGACACCGAGGTGTTGGGCGCGCACAGGTCGAAGCCCGAGTAGAGGACCTTCATGTCATCGAGGGTGGCGATGGACACCCCGGAGGTGCCGACCTTGCCGTAGATGTCCGGGCGTTCGCCGGGATCGCGGCCGTACAGCGTCACCGAGTCGAAGGCGGTGGACAGGCGGGTGGCCGGCTGACCCTCGGACACCAGGTGGAAGCGGCGGTTGGTGCGGAAGGCATCGCCCTCGCCGGCGAACATCCGAGCCGGGTCCTCGCCGTCCCGCTTGAACGGGAAAACCCCTGCGGTATAGGGGAAGTAGCCGGGAAGGTTTTCTTTGCGCAGGAACGTCAGGAGTTCTCCGGAGTCGGCGTACTTCGGCAGTGCCACCCGCCGGACCTGGTTACCGGAGAGGGTGGTGCGCGTCAGGGGGGTCCGGACGTCCTTGCCTCGGGTGGTCACCACGAGCTCGTCACCGGAGTAGTCGGCAACCGTCTGCGGCCACTGTGCCAGCGCGGCGATGGTTGCCGGCGTCAGCGCCTGGTGGATGCGTTCCGCGGCGGGTTCCAGCTGAGTCACGTCCTCGACCAGTCCGCGCACGGTGTCGATGGCCTGACGCTGGCGCACCAACTGAACCTGCTCGGTGGTGGCGGCGTGATAGCCGCGGATGGTGTCGGCGATCTCGGCGAGGTAGCGCACCCGGTGTGAGGGCACCGGGCTGGAAAGGCCGGTGGACGCCTTAACCGAGACCGGGGCCAGAATCGTGTCGGCCACCGGCAGCCCGTGGCCCGACAGCACATCGCGCAGGTGCTGGTACAGCGCGGTGACGCCGTCATCGTTGAAGCTGGCAGCGCTGGTGCCGAAGACCGGCATGTCCTGCCAGGTCTGCCCGAAGGCCTCGCGGTTGCGTACCAGTTGCCGGGCCACGTCACGCCGGGCGTCCTCG
This sequence comes from Mycobacteriales bacterium, assembly GCA_038321605.1. GTDB lineage: Bacteria > Actinomycetota > Actinomycetes > Mycobacteriales > Jatrophihabitantaceae > Jatrophihabitans_A. The sequence continues at coordinate 12,144 of JBBQFE010000019.1, forward strand.
GATCCGCGCCGCTCGTACTTGTTGATCGCCACCACGTCGGCGAAGTCGAGCATGTCGATCTTCTCCAGCTGCGAGGCCGACCCGAACTCGGCGGTCATGACGTACAGGGCGCAGTCCACCAGGTTCACGATCGCCGAATCGCCCTGACCGATACCGGGAGTCTCGATGATGATCAGGTCGTAGCCGGCGGCCTTGCAGGCTGCGATGGCATCGGGCAGCGCCGGGGGCACCTCTGAACCACTGCCACGGGTCGCCATCGAACGGAAGTAGACCTGATCCTCGCCGAGGCTGTTCATCCGGATCCGGTCACCGAGCAGGGCACCGCCGCCCTTGCGGCGGGTGGGATCGACCGCCAGTACCGCAACCCGGATCTTGTCCTGCAGGTCGATCCGGAACCGCCGGACGAGCTCATCGGTCAGTGAGGACTTGCCCGAGCCGCCGGTGCCGGTGATGCCCAGTACGACGGCGTGGTTCGGGCGGGCGTGCATCCCCTGCAGCGTCGCGGCCGGCAGTTGCTGCTGCTCGAGAAGTGAGATCGTCCTTGCCAGTGCAGCTGATTCTCCCGCGAAGACCTGCTCGAGAAGATCTTCGTTCGGCGGCGGCAGGGCCCGGTCACTCTGCTCGATGATGGTATTGACCATCTTGGCCAGGCCGAGGCGCTGGCCGTCCTCCGGCGAGAACAGCTGGGCGACACCCACCGAGTGCAGGTAGGCGATCTCGTCGGCGACGATCGTCCCGCCGCCGCCACCGAAGACCTTGATCTGCGGGGCGCCGCCGTCGGCCAACAGCTTGACCAGGTATTCGAAGAACTCGACATGGCCGCCCTGGTAGGAGCTGATCGCCACCGCCTGCACGTCCTCCTGGATCGCGGCAGTGACGATCTCGGAGACCGACCGGTTGTGGCCCAGGTGGATCACCTCGGCGCCTTGTGACTGCAGGATCCGCCGCATGATGTTGACCGCCGCATCATGGCCGTCGAACAGCGCGGCCGCGGTCAGGATGCGTACCGGGTTGATCGGGGAGTGGATCTCGGTCATGGGTTCTCCGCACCTGCCGCACAGCATTAGTAGGACGTCCTAGTAAACCATCTGCTAGGACGTCCTAGTAACCCCGGAGACCGATCTCACCTATGCAGTTGCGCCAGCAGACTGGGCCGCGCGGACGCCAGCGAAGGCCCGTACCAGGTGAGTGACCGTCCGCTGACCAGCGCGCAAGCCAGGCCCGGGAACGCGTCGGGTCCGTCCTCGGGTGTGAACAGGTACGGCTCGTCGGGTAGCACCACCAGCTCGGGACGGAGCGCGGTGAGCTGTTCGAGGCTCAGCTGTGGATAGCGTCCGGGCTGATCGGCGCAGGCGTTGTCGATGCCCAATCTGGACAGCAGGTCGCCGGTGAACGTGTCGCGGCCGACCACCATCCAGGGGTCGCGCCAGATCGGGACCACTGCGCGCAGTCGGGTCTGCGGCTCCGGGTGGGACCACACGGCCTCAGCCTCGGTCAGCCAGCTCGGTATCGGCCGGTCGAGGGCAGCGGTGAACAGCCGTCGCAAGGAGTCGAAGGCCTCATCGAGGGTCTCGATCCTGGTCACCCAGACGGCGCAGCCTGCCGCACGGAGCCGCTGCACGTCCACCTGCCTGTTCTCCTCCTGGTTGCACACCACCAGATCGGGTTCAAGCCCGACGATCTGGGCGACGTTCGGGTTCTTGGTGCCACGGATCCTCGTCACGTCGAGGTCGGCCGGGTGCGTGCACCAGTCGGTTGCCCCGACGAGCAGCTCGGGGGCGGACACCGCGATCGATTCGGTCAGCGACGGTACGAGCGACACCACCCGAGTGACCGTCCCGAGGCTCAGGGTGGTGCCGAGGTCATCGGTCACTTGGCGAAGCTGCACGGTGTCATAGTGCCTGCTGCAGAGTCATACCTGCTCATGCTGCTTCGCGATCGGGTCCGGTGCGGGTTCGTCCGAAGCGGAAAAGGATCTCTCAGTCACCTGGTGACCTAGGGTAGATCCGTGACGGACGAGAACTGGCTGACAGCGGACGAGCTGAGTGCCTGGCGTGCCTTCATCGGCACCACTCGACTGCTGGACTCGGCACTGGATCGCCAGCTGGTCCGGGATGCAGGCATGCCGCACACCTATTACGGCGTGCTGGTTGCGCTGTCGGAACAGGCTGAGGGTCGGCGACGGCTGAGCGACCTGGCTGCCATGGTGGACTTCTCGCAGAGCCGGCTCACCCACGCGATCGCCCGGATGGAGGCCCAGGGTTGGGTCCGCCGTGAACAGCGGCCCTCCAGCGGCCGGGAGAAGGACGCGGTGCTGACCGATGCGGGCCGAGCAGCCCTCGCGGCGGCGGCGCCCGGCCATGTCGCCCGGGTGCGTGAGCTGGTCTTCGATCGGCTGAGCCCGGAGCAGGTCGAGCAACTGGCCGCGATCTGTTCGCAGCTGCTTCCCGGGCTGCTGGCCGACGCCGGCGAGTCGGGCGCGGTGGCAATGCCCTACTCCATCACGCACTAAGCGGCTGCGGTTGCCGCCAGCTGAACAGGCTTCGGGCCCCTGGTTAGAATCATCGGGCGCGGGGGCGGTAGCTCAGCTGGTTAGAGCAGGGGACTCATAATCCCTGGGTCGTCGGTTCGAGCCCGACCCGCCCCACAATCCTTGTGAAAGAGGGACCTCGGTCTTGTCCACAGAGGTCCGCGATCCCGCATGTCGGGAATGAGCCGTGCGAGAACTCACCGTCAGCGTAACTGTGTCGGCGGCTGGCCCCGCCGATCACGGGTCGTGATACATGCGTGCGGCAGACCGTACATCGCAGCACGAGATTGGCGAAACGGCTCTTGGGGATCATGTCACCGTGATACACATTGTGCTGTCGACCGTCTTGGCAAGAGAGGTGCCGATTCAAAGGGAATTGACACGTCGCCAGTACTGCGGAGAGGACC
>JBBQFE010000020.1:0-14979 GCA_038321605.1 Mycobacteriales bacterium
GCTTCGCCGTACCCACCACACCCGGAGTCAACTTCAGACTCGTCAACGCCGCCACGAAATTCGTGTCCAACTTGACCGCCGTGTCCTGACCGGTCAACGCCGCGATATCAGCAACCGGCTTCGCCGCCGCCTTACTGCCACTACCACTGGAGGAACACGCAGCCAACGACACACCAATGGTGGCCACCGCCGCGATACCGAGCACAACCCGTGAAACCTTGTTCATGATGATCTCCCTGACGTCATAACCACTTGCTGTCAGGAAGGGATTCGCACCCACCACCACCCCAGATTGCCCGCCACCACCAGGCGCATCTCACACCCCCACACCCAATCCACCACCCCACCCGCTCCGAACCCGATCCCGGCATAGTGCGGCCCGAAATCACACCCACCACCGGCGTGTCACGTGATTTCGGGCCGCACAATGCAGAAAAGGGGGGCAGGGGCTAGCCGGTGTAGGTGCCCGGCGGGTACTCGATGATGCCGTCCACCAGCGGGCCACCGGCCGCGCGGGGATCCAGGTAGTCCCGGCTGGTCAGGCCGATCCGTCGCATGGCGGTTCCGGTCAACGCCTCCATGACCGCCCGGTGCGCGAGCATGCAGGTGATGTTGTTGCCCGAGTCATACGGCGGGCTGACCTCGACCACGTCCATCCCCGCGATGCCCACCTCAGCGCTCAGGCGACGAACCGCGTGCAGCAACTCCCGGCTCGTGAGCCCGCCGGGTTCCGGGGAACCCGTACCGGGTGCGTACGCGGGATCGGCAACGTCTATGTCGATCGACAGAAAGAGGAATTCCGGGCCGTCCAGCGCCTCGGACACGGCGTCGTCGAGCACCTTCTCGAAACCCTTGGCCTCGACCTCGGCCATGAAGTGGGTGCGCATCTCGTGCTCCTTCATCCAGGTCAGCACGTCCGGCCCTGGCCAGTAGCCGCGCAGCCCCACCTGGATGAAGTTCTTTCCCTTGACGGCACCGCTCTCGATCAGCCGGCGCATCGGGGTGCCGTGGCTGGCAAGCACCCCCTGCACCTCGGGCGCGGTGTCGGCGTGCGCATCGAAGTGGACGACACCGATGTTGCCGTACCCGACGTGATCGGCGATCGCGGTCACATTGGGCCAGGTCACGCCGTGGTCCCCACCCAGCACGATGGGAATGGCGCCGGTCTGCACGATCTCGGACACGAAGGAACGGATGTTGGCGAACGTTCGCTCGACGTCGCCGATGATGATGTTCGCGTCGCCGTAGTCGCACATGTTCAGGTGCTCGAACGGATCCACGCCGACGTGCAGGTGCGGCCGGGCCCGTGGTGGCACGGGGTGATAGTCACAGGACCTGATCGCCTGCGGCCCGAGGTGGGTACCCGAACGGGAGATCGCGGTGCCGTCCCATGGCGCCCCGCAGATGGCAACGTCGATCTCGCCCGCGCGCAGGTCCTCAGGGGTCAGGCAGACCTGCATCTTGCTGAACGTCTGAAAGCCCGCCCAGGACGGTTCGATCTCGTACCTGGTGAGGTCGATCGGTCCCGGTGGACGGGTGCCCTGCTGGCGGGCGCTGGGCCGGGGGCTCGGCTGACTGGTCGGCTGGCTGGTCGGCTGGTCGCTCGCGGGGTCCATGGGTTTCCCTCGTTCTGGTAGGCGAATGGGACGTGCTGGGTGCAGGGGAAGTGTCAGACCACGGTGACGGAGCCGTCGCGATCCAGCCAGATGATGTCTTCGAACTTGGCACCCCGCGCCGACCTGCCGACGTGCGGCTCGATCGTCCAACCGCCATACATCGGAAGGTGGTTGTCGGCATCGATGAAGCCGTCGCTGGCGAAGTCCTCGCCGATCGAGTGGCCGATGTTGTCCAACAGATCGAGCAGCTTGAGGTTCCGCCGGTGCAGCAGATCGGCTGCGAACCGGAAGAGCTCGGAAGCAGGCATGCCGGGGCGGATCTCGGCCCGCAGTAGCGCGGCCACCTCGCGGCACTCCGCAATCAGCGCGGACGCAGACAGCGCGGACGCAGACAGCGCGGACGCAGACTCGCCGGACGCAGCAACCGCCACCCCCGGCTGCTCATCGCCCCCGACCAGCAGCGTCTCGCAGTAGTCGCCGCACCAACCGTCGACCGTGCAGGCCACATCGATGATGCAGGTATCGCCGCCCTGCGCGACCCGGTCCTGCATCGGGAACTCCGGGTGCGCGATCAGAGTGCCCAGCCCCACCCGGGACGTGGTGGGTGACCACATGCCGGACGAGCCGTGCTGAGCGGCAATCCGATCGATCTCGTGGGACAGTTCGATCTCGGTGATACCCGCGACGACAAGCCCCTTCGCCTGACCGACGATCGCACGGGCCACGTCCTGGGCGTGCAGCAACTGCGGCGGTGGCAGCGCCATCAGCGGATCCTCTCCGGCGCGTGCAGCGGCCAGTCCCGCAGCGTGCGGCGGTAGAGCTCGGTGGCCTGCTCGATGTGGCTGACTGCTACCGATTCGTCGCGGGAGTGCGCCTGGCTCGCCTGCCCGGGGCCCCAGATCACGAAGGGCACCGACGGCAGCACCCTGATCAGCTCGGCGGCATCGGTGAAGTACGGCACCGCGGCACCGGCCGCCAGCCCGGCAGGTAGCGAGGTGATCCACGGATCCGCTGAATCGGTGAGCACCGGGGACAGTTCGAGTTCAGTTTCCACGGTGAGGCCAGGGTGTCGCTCCGCCAGCCAGTATCGGATCGAATCCGCCTCTTCCGGGCTGGTGGTTCGGATGTCCATCGTTGCCGTCGCGGTCTCGGGCACGATGTTGATCGCCGACCCCGCACGCATGGTGGCCACGTTGACGGTGGTCGCTCCCAGCTCCGTGGGCGACCCTGGCCAGGGGCCGTTCTCGGAAATGTCGAGCAGGGCACCGGCCAACATCAGCAGTGCATTGTCACCGAGGTGTGGTGTGCCGCCGTGGGCCGCGCGTCCGTGCGCAGTGACCCGCAACCAGAGTGCGCCGCGGTGGCCGAGATAGACGTCGTTCTCGGTGGATTCGGGAACGATCACCGCGCGGACGTCCAGGCTCCTCAGCTCCTCGGCGGCAGCTGCCGCGCCCAGGCAGCCGATCTCCTCATCGGTGGTGAGCAGAAACGCGCAGCCAGGGCCGTCGGCCCCCGACTCGACCAGGGCCACCAGCGCCGCGGCCAGCCCACTCTTCATGTCGCTGGCGCCGCGACCGAACAACCTGCCGTCCTCGATGACACCCGAGGTCACCGGGCCGCGCCACTGCTCAGGCCGTTCGACGGGCACGGTGTCGACGTGACAGGCGAACAGCAGCCTGGCACCGGCAACCGGGCTCAGGGCAAGCAGGTACCGAGGCGGTTGGTGGCTGTCGGTCCTGAGCTCGAAGCCGGCATCACCCAGCAGCCGAGCGGCGACGTCGAAGACCTCGGACTGGCCCGCGCTGCCGCTGGGACTGTCGATCCGGACGAGCTGCTGGGTGAGGGCCACCGGATCGAGAACGGGCATCCGATCACGGGCGGGGACGGGAACGGGCATCGGATCGACGGTCGGCATCACGATGCGGCGACCGGACTGATCGCTGCGTAGACCTCGGGCCGCCGGTCGGCCACCGGATCGTTGTACTGGTTCCAGGTCCGCAGCCGCAGGCCCGCACCGGGATCGATCCGGGCAGCGACCACCGCTGGTTCGGTCGCGCTGGCGGGCTCCGCCGCCGGCCACCCGGTAGGCGCGACGATGGCGCTCTGGCCGATGAACGGCTGGCCCCTCTCGACCCCTACCCGGTCGGCGGCGACCAGATAGATGCTGTTCACGTGCGCTGCTGCCTGGCAGAGGGTGAGCGCCATCGCGGCCGCACCGGCCCGCTGACCGGGGATCGGTACCCAGTTGGTGGGCACGCAGAGGACTTCGGCACGCTGCAGCGCCAGCGCCCGGCTGGCCTCAGGGAACCAGAGGTCATAGCAGATCAGTAGCGCCAACCTGCCCAGTTGCGTGTCGAACACCGGCAGCCCGAGATCGCCCGGCTGAAACACCGCATTCTCCTGATCCCACAGGTGCACCTTGCGGTAGCTGCCGATAAGTCCCTGCGGGCCGAGCAGCACCGCGCTGTTGAACAGCTGGTCGCCGTCCCGCTCGGCGAACCCCGCCACCAGGTGCAGCCGAAGCTCGGCGGCCAGTGCTGCCAGTGCAGCAACCGTCGGACCGGTGACCGGCTCGGCGAGGGACTCGGCCTCGGCGCGGTCGGCGAACATGTAGCCGGTCGTGCAGAGTTCAGGCAGCACCACCAACTCAGCCCCGCCTGCCGCGGCCTGCCGCACCGCTCGCTCGATCAGTCCGAGGTTGGCGGCGACGTCGCCGAAGACCGGCTCGATCTGTACCGCGGCAGCGCCGAAGGACCGGTCAGCGTTCACGGCTGACCCGCTACTACCCGGTCGGCGTTCACGGCCGGCCCGCAGCTACGGGGTCGACTTCGGCAACGGTCTCGGTCGCGGCGGCCCGCTCGGTACGCTCCGGATCGGAAGGCAGGACGAACCGGTGCCTGCGCGGTGCCGTGCTGCGTCGACGCCACGGAGTCGAGAACGATTCCCACAGTGCGATAAGGGCAAAGGCGGTGACGCCCATCGCCGCCAACAGCACGATGTCGCCGAAGACGCCGGCGGTGTTCAGCCGGGACTGCTGCTCGGTCAGGTACACCCCGAGGCCGCCGGTACTGGAGGCCGTCTGCTCGCCGATGACAGCACCGGTGACGCTGAAGGTGGCAGACATCTTCAGAGCCGAGAACATCGGTGAGTAGGTCGCCGGCAACCGAACCACCCGGAACACCCGCCAGGGGCCGGCGCCCATCGCACGGGCCAGGTTCACGGTGTCGCGGTCGACCGTCGCCAGTCCGTCCAGGACGTTGACCAGCACCGGGAAGAACACGATGAGCGCGACGATGAGCACCTTGGGTGCGAGCCCGAAACCGAGCCAGATGACCAGGGCGGCGCCGATTGCGATGATCGGAATGGCCTGGGTGGCGATGAGCAGCGGATAGAGCGCGCGCTGCACCCACCGCGACTGCGCCATGGCCAGCGCGAGCCCGAAGCCGGCAGCGGTTCCGAACAGGAAGCCGAGCACGAACTCCTTGGCGGTGACGCGCAGCCCCGGCCAGAGCACATCCCAGTCGTCATGGATCGACTGGAACGTCTGGCTCGGTGACGGCAGGACGTAGGAGGCGATGTTGAACACGTGTACCAGCGCCAGCCACAACAGGATGACCACCGCGAGCGAGGCCACCGGCACCAGCAGCCGGATCCAGAGGCGGTCGCGGGTCCGGTAGAGCTCGTTCACAGGGTGCCTGCCGTAACCGGGGCGTTCGCCGATACCTGGGCGGGTGCGCCCTCGGAACCGTAGATGTGTACGCCCTCTTCGTAGATGATCTCCAGGGTCTGCCGCTTCAGCGCGGTGAATTCGGGTGAGGTCAGCAGGTCCAGTCCTCGTGGGCGTGGCAGGTCGACGTCGAAGATCTGCCTTATCCGGCCGGGCCTTGCCGACATGACCACAACCCGGTCGGCCAGAAAGATCGCCTCGTCCACGTCGTGGGTGACGAACAGGATCGTGCTCTGCTGCTCGGCCCAGACGCTGAGCAGCCACTGCTGCATCTCCAGCCGGGTCTGGCTGTCGAGCGCGCCGAACGGCTCGTCGAGCAGCATCACGTCACGGGCAAAGGTGAGCGTTCTCATCAATGCGACTCGCTGGCGCATTCCGCCACTCATCGCATGCGGGTAGTGGTTGAGGAATGCCCCCAGGCCGTACTTGGTCGCCAGTTCCGCCGCGTTGACCTTGTCGGCCCGTGTGACCCGTCGGGTGAGGGTGGCACCGAGAGTGATGTTCTCCAAAGCGGTTTTCCATGACAGCAGCAGGTCTTTCTGCAGCATGTAACCGACGTGGCCGGGCTGGGCGGTGACGTCCCTGCCGTCCAGCAGGACCTGGCCCTCGGTAGGTTTGAGGATGCCGGACACGATGTTGAACAGGGTGCTCTTGCCGCAACCGGACGGGCCCACGATCGAGATGAACTCCCCGGCCCGCACGTTGAGGGAGGTCTCCGACAGCGCCACCGTCGAGTCGAAGCGCTGCACCACGTTGCGGACCTCGAGCTTCGCGGGTCGCTCGTCGCGATCCTGCACCGTAGTTGATGGTGTCTCGCTCACCATGTCCTCCTCGTATCGGTGGTTCATCGCCGACTCGCGCACCTGCCGCCACCTGCCACGGCCGGCAACTCGATCATCGGAGCACCGTGCATTCCTCGGTGCCGAACCAGATCACATCTTCGATCTTCACGCCCCACAGGTGGTTGCCCACGAAGGGTTCGACCGCCCACGCACCCCACAGTCTCGTCTCGTTCCAGGGATCGAGGTAGCCCAGGTCGTAGGAGGTGCCCTCGCCGAGGGAGTGCCCGATGTTGTTGAGCCGGTCGAGCAGCTTCAACCCGCTCGGCGCGAGCGCCTCCTCGAAGGCGAAGTACAGGTCGCACGCGCGCATGCCCGGTCGGGCGGCGGCCAGCGTCGTCTCGTGGATGCGGCTGATCTCCGCCAGCGCCGCCTGGTAGCCGGGGTTCGTGCCGCGCATGAAACTACGGGTGCAGTCTCCCCACCAACCGTCGGCGGTGACCGGGTGGACGTCGACGAAGCCGAGATCGATGTTCCACAGCTGACGTTCGGAGGGGACGTCGGTGGGAAAGCAGCTGAGCGTCCCGGCACCGAATCCGACATTGGTCGGCGTCCAGGTGCCCCGGCCCCCGAATTCCTCGAGCACCCGCTCGGTCTGCTCGTACACCTCGCGCTCGGTGTGACCGGGGGTCGCCTGCTCGGCGATCGCCTCGGCCACTGAGACCGCCAGTCGCTGAGCCTGCACCAGACCCGCCGGCGGCCCGGCGGTCAGTCCAGCGGGCCTGGCCGTGCTCACGAGGTCAGCACCCTGTGCTCAGCCGTGGACCCTGATTGGTTTTGCTCAGCCGCAGCGGGGGATTCTGCGGCTGAGGGATCAGTTGCCGAGCGCTCGGACAGCCAGGCCAGCGCCTGTTGCCAGAAGCGGGCGTAGCCGGGCCACGCGATGAACTCCGCTGGAATCCAGTGCGGGCCCATGTCGGAGGTGAACGCCATCGTGCGGCCCTGGCCGGCCGTCCCGACCACCACCAGCGGGTGCCCGTCGACATCGACCAACGTCTGCGCGGCGGGCTTGGCGACCACCCGTTGAAAGCCCAGGATCTGCGGCCAGGTCTGGTCCAGCCCCTCGATCACCGGGTGGGCCCCTTGCACCAGCGTCGGCGCTACCCCCTGCGGCGATTCCTGGCGGTCATCGCCGGTCTCCATGAACACCGGCAGTACGTCGGCCAGCGGGCTGCGGGCGTAGTTCGCCTTGCCCTCGATGCCCTGAAAGCTCAGGTAACCGCCGACCATCAGCAGCGCCCCGCCGCCGTTGACCCACTGTGCCAGCGACAGCAGCGGGTTCGGCCGGGCTTCGCCGCGCAGGAAGGTGGCCGCACGCAGTAGCAGCGTGTTCGCTCCGATGTCACTGAGCACCACCGCGTCGTAGCCTGAAAGCTCCTCCACCGTGGCGGGAAACTCCTCGGCCGCCACGTGGCTCGGTTGATAGGTGACCTCGTGGCCGACCGCTTCCAGCGCGGCGATGAAATCCGCCCCGCCTTCGGCGTAGGTGCTGGTGATGAAGCTGTCGAAGCCCTTGGTGTGGGTGGACGTCGTCGTCCAGGACTCGCCCGCGAGAAGGATCCTGCTCACTTCTGCCCCAACAGTTGGTTGGTGAAGTAATCGGTGGTGCCGTCCACCTTCTTGACCAGCTTGAAATCGTTCGCGGCCTTGAGCAGATCGCTCCAGTCGCTGTCTTTCTGCAGCAGGGTGTTCGGCGTGATCGTGGTGCCGCCGAACAGCGCCATGGTGTCCTTCCACTGGATGGTCGTGTACGCCGCTGTCTGGGCCTTGGGGTACACCCGCATGAAGGTGGCGACTGCGCCTGCCGGGTCGTTGACGGCGTCCTGCCAGCCCTTGAGGGTGGCGTCCATGAACTTCTGCGCCAGGGCCGGGTTCTTCTTAAGCCAGTCGCTGTTGGCGGCCAGCACCCACACCGGCGAGTTCGGCACGCCGTGGTCCTTGGCCAACTCGATCTTGTAATCGGCCATTCCCTCTGAGGCCAGTTCGCTGCCCTCGGCATTGGTCACTCCGGTGATGGCGTCGACTTTCTTCTGCAGCAGCAGGGGAACCGTGTCGCTGGAGGCGATGACGAGCTTGACGTCACTGAGGGTCAGACCCTGGCTCTTGAGCATGATCTGCAGCTGCGCCTTGGACCACGAGTCGTTGTACGTGCCGATGGTCTTGCCCTTGATCGACCCGAAGTCCAAGGGCTTGTCCTTGGCGCTGATCAGGCCCCAGTTGTTCTCGCTGCCGTAGTTGCCGATGCTCACCATGGGGGCGTCCTGGGCACGGCCGAAGACGATGTCCATCGAGGTGTCGAAGGCGAGATCGGCCCGTCCGGTGCCCAGGTACTGCGCGGTGGCCGCCGTGTTCGGCGGGGGCAGGATCTGCAGGTCGATTCCGGCCGCCTTGTAGTAACCCTTGTCCTTGGCGACGATCCAGGGGATCCAGAAGCCGTCCGGCACCGGCCATTCCTGGACCATCTTCACCGTGGTGATCGCACCGGCACCGGAACTCTGGGACGTGGCAGCCGGCTTGGAGGCGCTGCTGCAGGCAGCCAGGCCGACGACCGCCACGACGGACAGGGCGAGTGCGGCGAGACCCTTGCGCCCCTGCCGGTGCCGGACGATGGTGCGCGCGGCGGGTGGCGCCGCAGCGGGGGTGGTGGTCGAATCGTTCATCTGTCCTCCAGGAGCTCAGGAGCGGGGAATCCCCTCTGTTTGAGGGAATTCCTGGGTGCGGCGTGCCTCGTCAAGACTCCGTGCGCCGAGCGGATCGGCGCGTGCGCTGGTCTTGGGATGTAGTTGGTAATCGATTACCATTGCATCGTGCGCGGGGACGATAGCCTTGTCAAGCCCCCCGAAGGCTGCAGTGTTTCGAGTCTGTAACAAGATGACACCGGGAGCTCCGGTACCGATAGGAAGTGGGCGAAATGGTCAGTCCGCGGGTGAGCATCCAGGACGTCGCCTCGGCCGCGGGCGTGTCCTCTGCCACCGTGTCCCGCGTCCTGACCGGCGCGCGCTCGGTCAAGCCTGACTCGGCGGCGGCGGTGCACGCAGCAGTGGCGGCCCTGAACTACCGACCCAATCAGCTCGGACGAGCGCTACGCCGGCAGTCCACCCAGGTCATCGGCATGATCGTGCCCAGCATCGACAACCCCTTCTTTCCCTCGGTCATTCAGGTTGCCGAGCGGCAACTGCGCAGCAAGGGGTACGCGCTGCTGCTCAGCACGTCCGACGACGACCCGGACATCGAGGCCGAGCGGGTGCAGATGCTCATTGACCGCCAGGTCGACGGTCTGCTGATCAGCCCGTGCCGCCGGTCCGCGAGCCTGCCTGCGGTGGCCGAGGCCGCGGAGCGGGTCCCCCTGGTGCAGATCGACCGGGCGGTGGATGCTGACGGTTTCGACTTCGTCGGCGTCGACGACGCCGAGGGGGTGCGGTCGCTGGTCGAGCTGGTGCTCGGTCTGCGGCCACGCCGGGTGGCCTACCTGGGTGGCGACCTCGACAACTGGTCCGGTGCGAAGCGACACGCGGCGTTCGTCTCGCTGGCCCGCCGCAATCGCTCGAAGTTCAGCACTGAGGTCAAACTCGGTGAGTTCTCGGAGGCCTGGGGGCACGCGGCCGCCACCGCGTCGCTCGCGGGCAACAACCCACCGGACGCGTTCATCTGCGGTAACGACCTGATCGCGGTCGGCGCCATCGATGCCTGCGAGGGGGCCGGACTGGTCGTCGGTCGAGAAGTCACCGTCAGCGGGTACGACGACATCGCGCTGGCGAGAATGTGCCGCCCACCGCTGACCACCGTGCGGCAACCGGTGGACCAGCTCGGTGCCCGGGCCGTGGAGCTGTTGCTGGCGCGAACGTCGGATCGGCACCGCAAGGCCGAACAGGTGCTGCTACACACCGAACTCGTGGTGCGTCAGAGCATGACGGCAGGCCCACGAGCCTGAGCTGCCCGCCTGAGCACGACCTGACTGTCAGAACTCCCAACCCTGCGCACCGAACTGCCCGACTGCGGCGGCACCGGCGGACACCGCCGCCTGCAACGCGGCTTGATGATCGTCGCCTCTGACCAGAGCCGCGGCGAGCGCTCCGGCGAAGGCATCGCCGGCCCCCGTCGTGTCGATCACCTCGCTCGCTGCGCTACGGGCGGTCACGTCCTGCCAGCTGGCGCCGGCCGAACCCCGGGTGATGACGACGGACGCGGGTTCGAGTCCCGAGGCGGCGAGCTGCGCGGCCTCGTGCTCGTTGACCACGATCACATCGCAGGCCCGCACCAACTCGGGGTCGAGATCCTGGTACGGCGACAGGTTGAGCAGCACCGTTGCTCCGGCGTCCGACCCGGCGGCGACCGCGGCGGCGATGACGGCGGTCGGCACCTCCAGTTGCAGCAGCAACACGTCGCCGGCCGCCGGTTCGAAGCGGGCCAGGTCGTCCAGGCCGACCCTGCCGTTCGCTCCGGGGATCACGACGATGCAGTTTTCGCCGTGCCTGTCGAGCAGGATCATCGCGTGGCCGGTGGCGCAGTCGCTCTCGACGGTGACAGCGGAGACGTCCACGCCGCGGTCCGCCAGCGCCGCCAGGTAGTCCGACCCGGCAGTGTCGTCACCGACCCGACCGATCATGCGGACGCTCGCACCGGCCGCTGCCGCTGCGACCGCCTGGTTGGCACCCTTGCCTCCCGGAAGCCGCCGCAGCCCCTCGCCGGCCACCGTCTCGCCGGGGCCGGGGAACCGCTCGACCCTGGAGACGAGGTCGACGTTGAGCGAGCCGATGACCCACACCGCCGCCATCAGGGCCGCCTCGGCGCCAGCAGGGTCTGCACCCACAGGTCCACATAGCGTTCGGCGTCAACCGCGAGGGTGACCCGCACCGGTTCACCGACGGGCGGGCGATCCGCGGGCAGCGCGTCCCGGTGGGGCCGCAGATCCACCACCGTCTGGCCACGCCCGGGCCCGTCACCGGTCACCACCGCCACCGGGGCAGTGACGAAGCGCGCCGCCTCCGGTTCGGCCACCAGGGCAACCGCGCCGTAATCGCCCAACGTCACAAAGGATTCTGCCGTCAGGTCGCTGGCCTGCCGCAGCAACTGCGCCAGCACCAGCTGGCCGCCGAGGGCCGCACCCGGATCCGCGCTCGCGGCCAGTTGCTCGGCGAGTTCGGGCGCGAGCTGCAGGGTGTGGAATACGTCCAGGCCGTACATCGTGATCGGCAGGCCACTGCTGAAGACCACGGCCGCCGCCTCGGGGTCATGCCAGACATTGAACTCGGCGGTCGCCGTGGCGTTGCCCTGCCCGATGGCGCCACCCATGATCACCAGCTGCGCGATGTTGTCGAACACCTCGGGGTAGGTGCGCACCAGCAGCGCGATGTTGGTCAGGGGCGCGAGCGCCACCAGCACCACCGGTTCGGGCGAGGCGGTCACCAGGTCACGCAGAAAGGTCACTGCATGCTCGGCGACCGGCTGTCTGGTGGACATCGGCAGGCCGAGGTCGCCGAGACCGTCCTTCCCGTGCACCTCGGTCGCGTAGCTGGGACGGTTGACCAGCGGGCGCTGGGCGCCGCGGGCCACCGGCACCGTGTCAGCGCCGGCTGCGTCGAGCACGGTGAGGGTGTTCAGCACCACCTTGTCGACGTCGACATTGCCGTCCACGCACGAGACACCGAGCAGGTCGAAGCCCGGGTGCCTGGCGGCGAAGAGCAACGCGAACGCGTCGTCCACGCCGGTGTCGACGTCCAGGATCAGCGGAATCGTCCGCGCGGGAGCGGGCATCGACGATCTCTCCTCACCGGGCGCGGTCGCGCCGACGGCTAGGACGGTAGCAGCGATCCGATCTCGGCAGCGCGTAGCCGGCCGCTGAGTTCGTGCAGTTCCTCCCGCAGCTCAACCAGGTCCGAACGCGTCAGGCCGGTAGCTCGTTCCACCTCGGCCTGCGCGGCCCTCGCCTGTTCCTGCAGCGCCAGCCCGGCATCGGTGAGCTTGACGAGCACGGTGCGCTCATCTTCAGAACCGCGGCTACGCTCCACCAGACCATTGGCCGAAAGCCTCTTGATCAAGGGTGAAAGTGTTGCGCTGTCCATGTTGACCGCAAGGGTGAGCTCTCGGAAAAGCAGTTCGCGCCGTTCCCAGAGCACCAGCATCACCGCGTACTGGGTGTACGTGAGCCCGATCCGGCTGAGCAGCGGGCGGTAGGCGGCAGTCATGGCCCGTGACGCATCATGCAGCGCGAAACAGAGCTGGGCGTCCAGCACGAAGGTGTCCTTGGATCTGGGCGTCACGACAGCAATGCTATGCCGACGTCCACCCCGATGACAGCTGGCAGGGCCTGCTACTCTCATAGCCTGCTATTGAGTCGCGCACTATTGTTTGCTTGCGCGCGGGGTCGATACCTACCGAGAGGCTCCTGTGCTCGATCTGACCCCGGCCCCATGGGAAGCAGCAGTGCACCGTCGCCTCAACGAGCGACCACCCAACGTGGACGCCCTGCTGGAGCTGTTCGACCTGATTGCACCGGAGGTCTGGGGCTACGCGTTACACCGCTGCCGTGATCCCCGGACGGCCGCTCAGGTAGCGATCAAGGCTTTTCTGGCTGCTGCTCAGAACCCTGCCATCTTCGACGACCGCCGGATACCGCTGCGGGTGCGAATGCTGCTGCTGGTGCACCTGGACACCCCACAACACCGCCGTCGGGGTCGATGGCTGCGCGCCAGCCGATCACCGATCGGTGCCGGCGCGCAGCCCGTTACGGCAGCACCACCGGTTGCAGCACCACCGGGCTGGTGATCGTGTAGTCGAGCTCGCTGGACTGGCTGGTTCCCGGCGGCGTGAGCAGATCCATCACCTTCGGCACACTGTTCGGGTCACCGGTGCAGTGCGGATCGGCACTCGCCACCGCGCAGACACCGAAGCTGTAACCACCGGGCGTCGCGGTGAAGGCCCGCGCATTGTCGCTGCTGAACCCGTCCTGGCCGGCCAGGGTGACCGTGAATCCCCAACCAGTACCGGGTGTTCCGCCCAGCGCGGTCTTCGTCACCGAGAACGTGATGTAGCGCGAGATCTGGTTGGCACTGATGGCGATGGTGCCCGGCGTCGCTCCGCTGGAATCGATGAACCGCTGGCCGAAGCCCTGCACCTCCAGCATCCTGCTCCACGCCCCGCTCGGCGCGATCGTGTAGTTGCGCTGCGGGAACGAGGCAGCCGTCGAGGTGGCCGTGGCCCCTGGCTGGTGGACATAGACGTTGATGAGCTGGGCACCCAACGGGCTACCGAAGGTGGGGCTCAGGTCACGCGTCTGCACCCGGAACGTCACGGTGCTGCCGGTGTCGTAGACCTGGAAATCGGTCAGGTCATACGCGCCGGGGTGGAAGTCGGCTGCGGTCGGGTAGGCGTAGTTGCCGGGGCCGTTGTCATCACCGGTCGGGTCCGCCGTGTCGTAGAGCAGGGTTCCCTCGACGACGTCCTGCACGACCGTCCGGGTGGTCTGCGCGGTGGCACCGGCCGCGGTGGTCGCGGTGATGACGATGGTGTTGGTGCCGTTGGCCAGCGTGACCGCCTGCGAGAAGCTGCCGTCACTGGCCGCCGTGGTGAGCGCCCGGGTGGTCGAGCTGCCGTGGTCGGTCGCCACGTCCACGATGTCGATCGTGGCGCCGGGAGCGGCCGTTCCGGTGACGGTCACGGTGCCGGTGGCGGCGGACTGGTCAGCCGGCGAGGTGACCGTCAGCGTGGTGCCCTGCTGCTGATGGCGGACGTAGCGATCGACCGTCTGCCCGGGGGTCTCGAGGCTTCGGCGGGCGGAGAGATCAGCCACCAGTCGGACGAAGGACCCGGCACCCCAGGTGAGCGGCGCAGCCGAACCGGCCGGCTTGCCGTTGACGAAGCCGATCGAGGCGACGGTCGGGTCGGTGCCGTATGGCGACGCAGCCACGTCGGCGGCGTCCCAGTCCTGCTCCGGCACCAGGCCCACCCCGGACGACCCGGCGACGATGGCGTTGAGCAAGGTGCCCGCGACTGAGGTCTGGCCGGTGGCGAGGTACTGCTGGGCCCGTTCCTCGGTGAGCACCGGCCAGATGTGCCCGGTGCCCTTGTCCGACGGCGCCCACGGCGCACCCTCGGTCGGGCAGTTTCCGGACGCGACGTGGCAGTCGCCGTAGCCGTCACCGTTGTAGCGCAGCCAGCCGGGACCGCTGGCGGTGGGCTTGCTGATGGTGGTGTCTACGACCTTGAGCGAGTTGGCCACGACCGGGTCGTTGGCCGGCAGCTCGCCCAGTCGCACCAGCTCCAGGAAGCCGGCGTCGATCACCGAGCGCTGGTCCAGCGTCGTGCCGCCGTTGCCGACGTTGTAGGTGATGGCTGCGTTCGGGTCCCCGGTCTTGGAAAGCCTTATGAAATAGGGGTCTGTCGACAGCGAGCCGGTCGTGGTGACCGTCCAGTTCTTGATGTTGCGCTGGTAGGCGTCGGCAGTGGCCAGCCACACCCGGGCATCGGAGGCATCGCCGTGCCGCTGCGCGATCGCCGCACCTGCCACCAGACCGGCGATCTCCGCCGCGATGGTCGAGGGCGAGTACCCGGACTGCTCCTCCCACCGCTCGGGGCCGTAGGACGGGCCGTGGCTGATCAGGTAGGCAGCAGCTGCCTGGATGTGCGGCCACAGCACGGCGTCATCGGCCAGGCCGGACTGCTGCGCCATCAGGATCGGGTACGCGACCTCGTCCAGCTGGGTGTTGAACGAGTCGGGGGCGAGCTTGCCGTTGACCAGCGAGTTGCGTGGCATGGATCCGTCGGGTTGCTGCTGGTTGAGGAACAGAAAGCGGGTGGC
>JBBQFE010000021.1:0-14920 GCA_038321605.1 Mycobacteriales bacterium
CGCGTAGACGTATACGCCCCAGTTGACCGCGAGGAAGCAGGCTGCGATGCCGAGCCGAACCACGTCGCGCCTCGACCGGGTTGCCCGAATGGTGCGGGCCCATGTCCGGGTGACGAGGGTGAGGATGGCCAGGAAGACGAGCGACCACACCACCCGATTGGCGACGACCTCGATGGGGGAGACGTCGTTGAGCAGGTGGAAGTACAGCGGGAACAGACCCCACAGGCCGTAGGCCACGAAGCCCAGGAGGACTCCGATGCCTGCCTGCGACTGCGGGAGGCGAGGCCTTCCGGTCAGGAGACGGTCCACGTGTCGCTGCCCGTCAGCAGCGACTGGAGGTCGCCGGCGCCCTGGCGCTCGATGACGTCGGCAACCTGCTCGCGCACGAGGCGGTCGTACGAGGGCCGCTGGATGTCGCGGAACACGCCGATGGGGGTGTTGGCCAGGGTCCGGGGGTTGGACAGGCGCGACAGCGCGAACGCCAGACCGGGATCCTTGGCGTGTGCGTCATGCGTGATGATCGCGCTTTCGCCGACGTCGGCGACGTCAACGACGGTGATGTGGCCGTCTGCGTTGCGGATGACACCCTTCTCGCCGTCCTTGCCGAAGCGGATGGGCTCGCCGTGGACCAGTCTCATCATGACGTCGTCGCGGGTGTCGCTGTCCTTGAGAGGCTCGAACGCGCCGTCGTTGAAGATGTTGCAGTTCTGGTAGATCTCGACGAGTGCGGTGCCCTCATGAGCCGCCGCCTGACGCAGCACCTCGGTGAGGTGCTTGCGGTCCGAGTCGATCGTCCGCGCGACGAAGGTGGCTTCCGCGCCGAGGGCGAGAGACACCGGGTTGAAGGCGTAGTCCAGAGACCCCTCGGGGGTCGACTTCGTGATCTTGCCCTGCTCGGAGGTGGGGGAGTACTGGCCCTTGGTCAGGCCGTAGATGCGGTTGTTGAACAGCAGGATCTTCAGATTGACGTTGCGGCGCAGCGCATGGATCAGGTGGTTGCCGCCGATGGACAGCGCGTCACCGTCACCGGTGACCACGAAGACCTTGAGGTCCGGGCGTGACGTCGAAAGCCCGGTCGCGATTGCCGGGGCACGGCCGTGGATCGAGTGCATGCCATAGGTGTTCATGTAGTACGGAAAGCGGCTGGAGCAACCGATGCCCGAGATGAACACGATGTCTTCGCGGGGGATGTTCAGCTCGGGCATGAACCCCTGTACGGCGGCGAGCACCGCGTAGTCGCCGCAGCCCGGGCACCAGCGGACCTCCTGGTCGGTCTTGAAGTCCTTGGCCTTCAGGCCCAGCGACGACAGTCCGGTGTCACTCATGCGCTTTGCTCCATTGCTTGCCTCGGGCGCGGTCATGATGCGGTCAGAACCGTCTGCAGCATTTCCGCGAGATCTGCCGCCCGGAAGGGCATTCCGCGTACCTGCGTCACCGAAATCACGTCCACCAGGTACCTGCCGCGGATCAGCAGTGCGAGCTGGCCGAGGTTCATCTCCGGGATGACCACCTTGTCGTAACTGGCCAGGACGTCACCCAGGTTCGCCGGGAACGGGCTCAGATGCCGGAGGTGTGCCTGGGCGATCGAGTACCCCGCGCGGCGGGCCCGGCGGACGGCGGCACCGATCGGTCCGTACGTCGAGCCCCAACCCAGCACCAGCACCTTGGCGTCGCCGGTCGCATCGTCCACCTCAAGGTCCGGCACGGCAATGCCGTCGATCTTCGCCGCGCGGGTCCGGACCATGAAGTCGTGGTTGTCCGGGTCGTAGGAGATGTTGCCGGTCTTGTCGGCCTTCTCGATGCCGCCGATGCGATGTTCGAGGCCAGGGGTGCCCGGGATGGCCCACGGTCGGGCGAGGGTCTGCGGATCACGGAGGTAGGGCAGGAACGTGCCCTCGGCGTCACCGGTGCCGTTCGGCTCGGTCAGAAAGGACACCGACAGGTCGGGCAGCTCGCTGATCTCGGGGAGCCGCCACGGTTCGGAGCCGTTGGCGATGTAACCGTCGGAAAGCAGGAACACCGGCGTGCGGTAGACCGTCGCGATCCGGACCGCCTCGATGGCTGCGTCGAAGCAGTCCGCTGGCGAGCGCGGTGCGATGACCGGTACCGGCGCCTCACCGTTGCGGCCGAACATGGCCTGCAGCAGGTCGGACTGTTCGGTCTTGGTCGGCAGGCCTGTCGAGGGACCGCCCCGCTGGACGTCCACGACGACCAGGGGTAGCTCTAGCGACACTGCCAGGCCGATGGTCTCGGACTTCAGCGAGATGCCCGGGCCGGATGAGGTGGTGACGCCCAGCGCCCCTCCGAACGATGCCCCCAACGCCGCACCGACGCCGGCGATCTCGTCCTCTGCCTGGAACGTCGTGACACCGAACCGCTTGTGCTTGGACAGCTCGTGCAGGATGTCCGAGGCCGGCGTGATCGGGTACGCGCCGAGGAACAGCGGCAGCTTGGCCCGCTGCGCGCCGGTGATCAGTCCGTAGGCCAGGGCGAGGTTGCCGGCGATGTTGCGGTACTCACCGGCAGGTAGCGCCGCCGGCTTGATCTCGTAGGAGACACCGAACGCCTCGGTCGTCTCGCCGTAGTTCCAGCCCGCTTTGAAGGCTGCGATGTTGGCCTCGGCGATGTCGGGCTTCTTGGCGAACTTCTCGCGCAGGAACTGCAGCGTTCCCTCGGTCGGCCGCGAGTACATCCAGGAGAGCAGCCCGAGCGCGTACATGTTCTTGGAGCGCCCGGCGTCCTTGCGTGACAGGGACGTACCGGACAACGCGTCCAGGGTGAGCTGGGTCAGGTCCAGCGCGTGCACCGTGAACGACTCGAGGGTGCCGTCGGTGATCGGGTTGGCCGACCAACCGATCCGGGCCAGTGCACGCTCGGTGAAGTCGCGGGTGTCGACGATGATGGTCGCGCCCTTGAGCAGGTCCGGCAGGTTTGCCTTCAGCGCGGCGGGATTCATGGCCACGAGCACGTCGGGCCGGTCCCCGGGGGTCAGGATGTCGTGGTCGGCGAAGTGCAGCTGGAAGGACGACACTCCCGCGAGCGTGCCGGCAGGGGCGCGGATCTCAGCGGGAAAGTTGGGCTGGGTGGACAGGTCGTTGCCGAAGTTCGCGGTCTCCTGGGTGAACCGGTCTCCGGTCAGCTGCATCCCGTCCCCGGAATCGCCTGCGATTCGGATGACTACACGGTCCAGCTGCTGCACATCTGTGGACATACGGGTGGGTCCGCCTCCTGGCATCGTCCGGCATCGGCAGCCGATCACGCTGCACCGGTGCCAACCGTCCATCTTACGGTTGTCGATGCGGACGAAGGAGTGGCTTCGCTCTCAATGCCGTCGCGTCGCGCGGTAGTCGGCACGCTCCGGCGGTGGCTTGTCCGCTTTTGAATCGGATTGATATTCGACTTTCGCGGCCCAGGTGTAAGACCCGGACCCGCGGGGTACACCGATTCCGGTAGCCAAACAAGGTGCTGCCACGTGTGCGCAGGTGGATCAGCGGATCACCAGACCACTAGTGGAGGCATTCATGGACAGCAATCAGACGGGTACCGACCAGATGGACACGATGGAGCTGCCGGCGTTCGAGCTCGACTGCCGGGACTGGCTGGTCGCCACTCCCGAGGACGGCAGCGTGCCTGAGGAGATCGGCGGCGCACCCGTGGTCGCCATCCTCAGCACGGTGGTGATCGGGGCCTCGGACTTCGAGCCGGCGAGTGCGGTGTTGAGCATCGGCCTGTTGGACGAGCCGGTGGACGCGATCCGGTTGGACGCCTCCAGCCCGGTGGCAGAACTGATCGATGTCGACTTCTCCGTCGGTTCGGCGCGGTACGTCATGCAGGCGCCCGACAGTCAGCTCGCGCTGCTCGCCGAGTTCTCGGCGGGGCAGTCCGGTGACGCCGAGCTGATGCTACGGTTCCAGCGCCTCATGACGTCGTTCCGCTGGGCCAGCTGACCCTCGCCAGGCAGAGCATCCGTTCGGCTTCGAATCTGGGTCACCTATTGCCTAGTAGCTCTGTAGGAATTGTTCTATGATGGTCGGATGTACGCACAACCTGCACCGGCCGCGCTGAACCCGATCGAGCTGGTCGACTACACCTCACTCATCGCTGCCGAGGTCGCTGCCGGCCGGTATCCCTATATCCAGTACGACGAGACGGAACGCTGGCACCAGCGGATCTACCGTGACCGGCGGGTCGACGTCTGGCTGATCAGCTGGCTGCCGAGTCAGGGAACCCAGTTGCACGACCACGGTGGCTCGGCGGGTGCGTTCACGGTGTTGTCCGGCGACCTGAACGAGGCGGTCTACCTGCCGCAGCGGCCGGGCAACCTCAGGCGCCCAGGCGCGGACTCGTTGCGGGAGCACCTGCGGGCCGCCGGCGCCGGAGTTGGGTTCGGACCCCGCTACGTGCACGACGTCCGCAATCTCGGTAGTGCACCCGCGGTCAGCGTGCACGCCTACTCGCCCCCGCTGACCTCGATGAACTTCTACGACATCGACACCAGCGGCGAACTGGTCCGGCTCGCCACGCTGCCGACCGATGACCCGGAGCCAACCGCCGAAGTGTTGGCGACGGCGGTGGCCCCTACGCCGTCCCGACCCGCTCGCGGCAGGCCGGCGGCATGACCGGCCTGATCGCGGCTGACCAGCGGGTAGCACGGTTCAGCAGCGTGGAGGACCTGTTGGACCTGGCGCGGTCCCAGCTCGATCGATTGACGCCGGCCCAGGTGGTGGCCGAACGCGCCGCCGGAGCTCTGCTGGTGGACATCCGCCCCGCCTGGCAGCGCGCCGCGGAGGGTGAGATCGAGGGGTCCCTGATCGTCGAGCGGAATCACCTGGAATGGCGGTTGCACCCGCTGTCGGCGGCCCGGCTGTCCCAGGCGGTGGCTGGCCAGCGCTGGGTCGTGGTGTGCTCCGAGGGCTACACCTCATCGCTCGCCGCGGCCTCGCTGGTCTCGCTGGGCATCGTCGCGACCGATCTCGTCGGTGGTGTCACCGGTTGGCGGGCGTCCGGCCGGGATCTGGTCCCCGGCGTCAGCCCGGTCGCCCAGCCGCTGTCGCACCTGGGCTGAACCAGGCCATCAGCCCGGCCGGCTCAGGCGCGGGCGAGCGCGCGCTGGGCGACCTCGATGATGTACTGCCCGTACCCCGACTTGGCCTGTCCTTGGCCGAGTGCCAGCGCGTGGTCGGCGGTGATCCAGCCCTGCGAGAGTGCGATCTCCTCCAGGCAGGCGATCCGTACTCCCTGTCGATGTTCCAGCACCTGCACGAACTGGCCCGCCTCGAGCAACGAGTCGTGGGTGCCGGTGTCCAGCCAGGCCATGCCGCGACCGAGGTCGACCAGTTCGGCCGAGCCGCGCTGCACGTAGACGTTGTTCAGATCGGTGATCTCGAGCTCGCCGCGGGGCGAGGGCCTGAGCTCGGCCGCGATGTCGCACACATCGTTGTCGTAGAAGTACAGGCCGGTGACGGCGAGGTTCGACTTCGGAGCCGTGGGCTTCTCCTCGATGGACAGCAGCCTGCCGGAGTCGTCCGCCTCGGCGACTCCATACCGCTCGGGGTCGCTGACCTGATAGCCGAAGAGCCGACAACCCGACGTGAGCGCTGCGGCGTCGGTCAAGGTCTGGCCGAGCAGGTGGCCGTAGAAGATGTTGTCGCCCAGCACCAGGGCGGCGGACTCCGATCCGACGTGCGAACGTCCGATGATGAAGGCCTCCGCCAGGCCGTTCGGCTCCGGTTGCGCGGCGTAGCTCAGGTTGATCCCGAAGTCCGAGCCGTCACCCAGCAACCGGACGAACTGGTCCTGGTCGTGCGGCGTGGTGATGACCAGGATGTCGTCGATGCCGGCCAGCATCAGCACGGAGAGCGGGTAGTAGATCATCGGCTTGTCGTAGACGGGCAGCAGTTGCTTGCTGACCGCGCGGGTGATCGGGTGCAGCCGGGTGCCCGAGCCGCCGGCCAGAATGATGCCCTTCATGACGCTCCTTGCGTGGTGGTCGCGCGGCAGATCAGCGGTAGTTGTCGAACTGCAGTGCCACTCCGAAGTCGCCGGCCTTCAGCAACGCGATGACTGCCTGCAGATCGTCACGCTTCTTGCCGGTGACGCGGAGCTGGTCGCCCTGGATCTGAGCCTGGACGCCCTTGGGGCCGGAGTCCCGGATCTCCTTGGAGATCTTCTTGGCCACGTCGGACTCGATGCCCTGCTTCAGAGAACCGGTGATGACGTACTGCTTGCCCGAGGACTTCGGCTCGCCGGCGTCCAGCGACTTGAGTGAGATGGAGCGCTTGATCAGCTTCTCCTTGAACACCTCAAGGGCGGCCGAGGCGCGCTCCTCGGTGTCGGACTTGATCACGATGCCGAGCTCGCCGGACCAGTCGATCGACGAGTTCGTGCCACGGAAGTCGAATCGCTGGGACAGTTCTTTGGCCGCCTGGTTCAGCGCGTTGTCCGCCTCCTGGCGGTCGATCTTGCTGACGACATCGAAGGACGGATCGGCCATGGGCTGCTGTCTCACTTCCTGTCGCAACCGGTCGGGTCGACCGGCTGGGGGATGGTCGGGGGGAAGGTTGTCAGCAGCGACGGTATCGGAGTGTGGCTCTGACCGGCGCACACGAGGGGCCCGATCGACTGGTGCGAAGCCGCCCTCGGAGCGGAGTTCGGCACCACCGGTCGCTCATGTACCCTTACGACCGCGAGAAACAGCAAGGCGGTTTGCCCGAGTGGCCAAAGGGAGCAGACTGTAAATCTGCCGGCTATGCCTACGTTGGTTCGAACCCAACAGCCGCCACAGGCTCCGGCCCCGCACGGGGTCGGAGCCTTTTGTTCTTGATCGGCACGGGCTCCCACGCAGAATGTGATGTAGGTCTCACTCGCTTATACCGCAATCTGGTTGCGCGGGGTTGCGACCTGACTACCCACGGTTCATACTAAGAGAGCCCTGGTGGTCGTTCCCCCGTGCGATCACCAGGGCTCTTTCATGCCCGGACGAGGATGCGGCCCGATCCCCCTCGATTCTGAGTTCACCGACCGTGTCGTGTACAGTTCACCCGGCGTTCGAGGTAGCACAACGCGGCCGATTCAGCCCCGATTTCAGGGGTTCGGATGAGTCGGGGCGTTGTGCGATTTTCTTGCGTGAGCTCGCCCCCTTAGCTCAGACGGCAGAGCGTCTCCATGGTAAGGAGAAGGTCTACGGTTCGATTCCGTAAGGGGGCTCTGGAACGCCGGCGGTGCGAGTTGCGGCCGGCAGTCCTGATCCACCAGCTCCATCACAGGGCGGGGTAGCTCAGCCTGGTAGAGCAAGCGGCTCATAATCGCTGTGTCGCCGGTTCAAGTCCGGCCCTCGCTACTCACCGATGCAAGGCAGTACCGCACCACCCGGATTCACCCAGCAGCACACTCACTGAGAGGCACTACCCGTGGCAGCCACCGACGTTCGTCCGAAGATCACCTTGGCGTGTCAGGAGTGCAAGCACCGCAACTACATCACCAAGAAGAACCGGCGTAACGACCCGGATCGCTTGGACCTGAAGAAGTTCTGCCCCAACTGCGGCAAGCACACCGACCACCGCGAGACCCGCTGACCCAGCAGGCGGGCCGGGCTCCCAGCCCGCCCACCGAGTCTCCTCGACATGGCGCTGTCCCTTCCGGGACAGCGCCATGTTGCGTCTCGGCACCGTCCGCTAGCGTGCGGGTATGCCCTTGGACCAGTCATTCGTCGGCCGGGTCTACCCGGCCAGCGCACCGTACGAAGTTGGACGCGAGAAGATCCGGGAGTTCGCGGCAGCGATCGGCGACCTGAACCCGGTGTTCCACGACCAGCAGGCCGCGCAGGCGCTCGGCTACCCGGACCTGATCGCACCGCCGACGTTCCCGATCGTGATCACGTCGAAGGCGGCGAGCCAGATCATTGCCGACCCGGAACTCGGCCTGGACTACAGCAAGGTCGTGCACGGCGAGCAGAGCTTCAGCTACAGCCGCCCGATCCAGGCCGGCGACGTCCTGCAGGTCACCGTGACCGTGGAGACGATCAGGGCCGCGGCGGGTAACGATCTGCTGACGACCAGGGCCGAGGTCACCACGACCGAGGGCGAACACGTCGTCACCGCGCTGTCCACCATCGTCGCCCGCGGAACGGCAGGGGAGTGAGCATGGCACGGACCGCATCGCTCGAGGTCGGCACCGAACTGCCGTCGCAGAGCTTTGAGATCAACCGCGTCGACATGGTGCGTTACGCCGGGGCCTCGGGTGACTTCAACACCATCCACTGGAATGAGACCTTCGCCAAGAGCGTGGGCCTGCCCAATGTGATTGCTCACGGCATGCTCACCATGGCGATCGCCGCGCGGGTCGTGACCGACTGGATCGGCGACCCCGGCGCGGTGCTCGAGTACGGCGTGCGGTTCACCCGGCCGGTCGTCGTCTCCGAAGACGCCGCAACCAGCCTGGACGTGGCGGGCAAGGTGCGTTCGGTGGACGAGGAGAACTCCAGCGCGGTCCTCGACCTGATCGCCTCGGTGAACGGCGAGACGGTGCTGGCCAAGGCCCGGGTGACCGTCCGGTTGCCGAGCAGCTGAGCGTGACGGAATCATCCGAGACCCGTCCCGAGTTCTCACGCGACGATGCGGCGGGCAGGTACGAGATCGCGGTGGACGGCGTTCGGGTCGGGCTGGCCGACTTCTATGAACGTGACGGGGTCGTCGTGATCCCGCATACCGAGACGCTTCCTGCCTACGGGGGGCGAGGGCTTGCGGGCCAGCTCGTCGGGTACGCCCTGGACGACATCGCGGCGCAGCGGAAGCGGGTGCGGCCCGACTGCCCGTTCGTTGCCGCCTACATCAGGCGGCATCCGGAATATCAGCCGCTGGTCGCCGACTGAAACTCCGCGCTCGCCAGCCGGATGCAGGCCGCGACAACTTCCATGGCCAGCAGGACCTCGGCGAGCTCCGGCCGGGTCGGGGCCAGCCTGATGTTGGTGTTGTGCGGATCGCGGCCGCCCGGGTAGGTGGCTCCGGCCGGCGTCAGACTGACACCGGCAGCGTTCGCCAGCTCGATGACCCGGTCTGCCACGGGCAACGTGGTGTCAAGGCTGACGAAGTACCCACCGGCGGGCTCCGTCCAGCGGGCCAGTCCGCCCTCGCCCAGCCGGCTGCGCAGCACCTCTGACACCGCGGCGAACTTGGGCGCGATGAGTTCCGCGTGTGCGGCCATCAGGCCGTCGATACCGCCGGGGTACCCCTGCAGGAATCTCACGTGACGCAGCTGCTCGATCTTGTTGGGTCCGATCGACAGGTTGCCCAGGTACGAACCCAGCGCCTCGATGTTCTGCACGCTGCTCCCGACGAAGCCGAGGCCCGCACCGGCGAACGTGATCTTGCTCGTCGAGGCGAAGACGAAGGCGCGATCGGGATTGCCCGCCTGTTCGGCCAGCTCGATCAGGTTGACCGGTTCGTCCCGGACGTCGGGGGAGAGGTGGTGTGCGCGGTAGGCGTCATCGGCGAAGACCGTGAAGTGGGGGTTCGCTGCGGGCAGTGACACCAGCCGCTCGGCCTTCGCCACCGAGATGCTCTCGCCCCCCGGGTTTGAGTAGGTGGGCACGAAGAGCAGCCCGCGCACCGACGGGTCAGCCGCTGCCAGCGCCGCCACCGCTTCGACGTCGGGGCCGTCTGGCTGCATGTCGACGGTGGCGATCGCATAGCCGAGGCCCTCGAGGAGGGTGAAGTGCCGGTCGTAACCTGGTGTGGTGACGATGATCGTCGGCTTCTGGCCCACCCACGGCTGCCCACCTCGCGGGCCGCGGAGCAACATCATGGTGAGCACGTGCGCCTGCAGTTCCAGGCTGGCGTTGTTCCAGACCAGGGTCTGTGCGGCATCCACGGCGAGGTAGCCACCGAATAGGGCCCGGGCCTCGGGGATCCCGGCTATGCCGCCCGGGTAGTTCCGGGTGTCGAGACCGCCGGCGGTCCGCACCGAGTCGGGACCTACGGCGGACAGCAGATCGGCTGACAGATCGAAGTCGGCGTCCGACGGCTGGCCGCGCTGCATGTTCAGTGAAAGCCCCCGCGCGGCGTAGGCGTCGTAGGCTGACTGGGCGGCGGTGAGGCTCTCTACGGGGACCGGCGCGACAGGTACGGCATTCATGGGTCAAGGCTATCGGGTCCGACACACCGACTTCGCAGCTGTCACACCGCCCTTCGGCGGTCGGCGGGTAGCGGGTGGGACTTTGGAGACTGAGCAGCCCACCCCTTACACTGGCTCACTGGGTCCATGTTGGCCGTGCGCAAGCATGCGCGCATCCCGTCCGTTTTGCCGGGGTGCACGCTGTGGCCTCGGCCGGATCGGACCCACCGACGGCAACCGGAAACCTCTGGCCGCCGAAGGGGCGTGGCTCAATTGGTAGAGCACCGGTCTCCAAAACCGGCGGTTGCAGGTTCGAGTCCTGCCGCCCCTGCGTCATCCGCACCATCGAAGACCCTGCCCATGGAATTCGGCGGTGCGCCGGAGAGGAGATCACGTGACCGAGACGCAGGAAGCACCTGCTCCGTCCTCGCGCCCTGACAGGAACTCGGGCGGCGGCGGGCTGAGCATGCTCTGGCGCTGGCTGCCGCTCCTCATCACGGCGATCCAGCGCAGGACGCGTGAGACCGTCGCCGAGATGCGCAAGGTCCTGTGGCCCTCGCGCAAGGAAATGACGACCTACACGGTCGTCGTGGTGATCTTCGTGTCCGTCATGGTTGCGCTGGTCGCCGGTCTGGACCTCGGTCTGGCCAAGTTGGTGTTGGCCGTATTCGGCTGATGCGCACCCGGCTGACCACCGGCCACCGGCCGGTCAGGATCCAGTCTTCGATCTGTGACAACACGACAGCGAGTAGCAAGGAAGAGAGCCTGTGACCGAGTTCGACAAGGACGCCCATTCGGACGCCGACAAGACCGCCGCCCCCGGGGCGGCGGCTGAGACCATCGGTCTGCCCGCCCTGGATGTCGAGGACGAGGTGTACGGCGTCAGCGCGGAGGACAAGTACAACGAGTCGGTGGAGGAGCGCGCCGACGCGGCCTGGGCCGAGGCGGCTGCCGAGGTCGGCGCCGAGTTGGAAGCAGACGACGCGGCTGAGGCGGCGGGCGAACCGGTCGAGCTGGACCCGATCGAGGAGCTGCGGGCAGAATTGCGCCGCGCGCCGGGGGATTGGTTCGTCGTGCACTCCTACGCCGGCTATGAGAACAAGGTCAAGACGAACCTCGAGAGTCGGATCTCATCCCTCGACATGGAGGACTACATCTATCAGGTAGAGGTCCCGACCGAAGAGGTCGTCGAGATCAAGAACGGCAAGCGCCAGCAGGTCAACCGCAAGGTGTTTCCCGGCTACATCCTGGTGCGGATGGATCTCACCGACGACTCGTGGGGCGCGGTTCGCAACACTCCCGGGGTAACCGGCTTCGTCGGCGCGACGTCCAAGCCGTCGCCGCTGTCGATGGACGAGGTCGTCAAGATTCTCGCGCCGGCGACCCAGAAGGCGGCGGCGCTGCCGAAGGGCGGCGGGTCCGATTCCACCGGGTCGGCCGTTGTCGAGGTGGTCGACTTCGAGATCGGTGAGTCGGTCACCGTGATGGACGGTCCGTTCGCCACCCTGCCGGCGACCATCAACGAGATCGACGCCCTGCACGCCAAGCTGAAGGTACTGGTGTCCATCTTCGGGCGCGAGACGCCCGTCGAACTGGCCTTCAACCAGGTTTCCAAGATCTAGTCCTCGTCGGGACGACCGATCGCGGTCGCGCCGAGTCCGTAACCACAGCAATCCAGCAACCAGAAGAAGAGAAGAAAATGCCTCCCAAGAAGAAGCTCTCGGCGATCATCAAGCTGCAGATCCAGGCAGGCGCGGCCAACCCCGCCCCGCCGGTCGGCCCGGCCCTCGGCCAGCACGGTGTGAACATCATGGAATTCTGCAAGGCCTACAACGCCGCGACGGAATCCCAGCGTGGTCAGATCGTGCCCGTCGAGATCTCGGTGTACGAAGACCGCTCGTTCACCTTCGTCACCAAGACGCCGCCCGCTGCGCGCCTGCTGCTCGCCGCCGCCGGTGTCGCCAAGGGCTCGGGCGAGCCGCACAAGACCAAGGTCGCCAAGGTGACCATGGCTCAGGTGCGCGAGATCGCCGAGACCAAGAAGGAAGACCTCAACGCCAACGACATCGACCAGGCCGCCAAGATCATCGCCGGCACCGCGCGGTCGATGGGCATCACCGTCACCGACTAGTGACCCGGGCTCCGGCTGGCTCGCGCCAGCTCGGATACCGATCGCGGGCGCTCACCGATGAGTACCCGCACCACGCCGTACCCGCACCAAGCAGTACCCGCACCAGGCACGCGTGGGAGGGCGCCGAGAGACGGCGTCCGTCTGACCACCAGAAATCTAGGAGTACCGACATGACCAAGCGCAGCAAGGCCTACGAGGCCGCCGCGAAGATGATCGAGGCCGACAAGATCTACACGCCGCTGGAGGCGTCCAAGATCGCTGTTCAGGCAGCCCCTGCCAAGTTCGACAGCACCGTCGAGGTAGCCATGGTGCTGGGCGTCGACCCCCGCAAGGCCGACCAGATGGTGCGTGGCACCGTCAGCCTGCCGCACGGCACCGGCAAGACCGCCCGCGTCATCGTGTTCGCCACCGGCGAGCAGGCCGAAGCGGCTCGCGCGGCCGGCGCCGAGAAGGTGGGCAGCGACGATCTGATCCAGGAGATCACCGCAGGCTTCCTGGACTTCGACGCCGCCATCGCGACGCCTGACCAGATGGCCAAGGTCGGCCGGATCGCACGCATCCTCGGCCCGCGTGGCCTGATGCCCAACCCGAAGACCGGAACAGTGACCCCCGACGTGGCCAAGGCAGTCAACGACATCAAGGGTGGAAAGATCACGTTCCGGGTGGACAAGCAGTCCAACCTGCACCTGATCATCGGCAAGGCATCGTTCTCCGCGGAGCAGCTGGTGGAGAACTACGGTGCAGCCCTCGACGAGGTGCTGCGGGCCAAGCCTTCGTCCTCCAAGGGCAAGTACCTGAAGAAGGTCGTGTTCTCGACCACGATGGGCCCGGGCATCCCGGTGGATGTCAACCGCACCCGCAACCTGCTCGAGGAGCCCACCGCGTAGTCAGCAGCCAGGCACGATCGAAGGCCCGTCCCGGACTCTCCGGGGCGGGCCTTCGACGTACCGGGACCAGCGGGCTGGGTTCATCGGGGGCGGTCTGCCCCCCGGCGGCCGGTGCCCGCATATGACGGCACCGGCCAGTACCGCTCCCGACGGAGTCCGGGTCCTGGCGACGTCGGCCGGCGGGCGCCGTGTGGCGACCGGCTCGTCCATCACCAGGCAGGAGTGCTCCCGTTCGCCGGTGATACGTCCGGTGGGCACTTCTTTCGGTGGGATATAGATGGCCATCTCCGCCCATTGCGGGCGAGGTATCAGCGACCCGTCCCGGCTACTCCTTGTGGTCGATGGAGAAGGTAGGGGACAGTCGTTGACAACACACGAATCACAGATCACGCACAGTCAGTCAACCGTTGATGTCCGGTCGACCCCGATGGGCAGAGCCATGGTTAACGCCGAAGCAGAACATTCCACGCTTGCCTGCCGGGCGGGCCACGCGTTCAGTTCGTTCCGGGACGGCGACTCCGCGGCCATGGCGGACCTGGTCGCCATGCTGACCCCGATCCTGTGGCACACCGTACGTGCCCAGCGGCTGGATGCGGCCAGCGCCGAGGACGTGCTGCAGACAACCTGGCTTGCCCTGGTCAAGAGCGCGGACAAGATCGCCGATCCGCGCTCGGTGCTGCAGTGGCTCATCGTCACCGCCCGCCGTGAGGCATGGCGGGTGTCGCGTGGTCAGGCCCGTCAGACGCCCCAGGAACTGTTCGACGATGACATCGTCAGCACCGAGGAATCGCCGGAGAACCTGGTGCTGCGCAGCGACACCGACCAGGTGTTGTGGGCCCACATCGCCGCGCTGCCGGACCGGTGCCGCGAGCTGCTGCGGGTGATCGCCTTCTCCGACCGGCCCGACTACGCACAGCTGGCGCGCTCGCTCGGCATGCCGGTCGGCAGTATCGGCCCGACCCGCGGCCGCTGCCTGGCCAAACTCCGCCTTTCACTGACCACCGACGCTCGATGGGAGCCCCGATGACCACGCCCGAGTCCGAGCCCTGGAACGCCCTGGCCGCCGAGCCGATGGACTCCGTCGACGGCGCGGTGATGGCTCAGATCGCGACGCTCTACACGGCGATCGATCCGGTCCCCGCAGACCTGGTCGAGCGACTTCAGTTCGCGCTCACCCTCGATGCCCTCAACGCCGAGTTGGCCGAGCTGCAGCAACTGGATGCGATGGCGGCGCGGGGGGTTGATGCCGATCAGACCAAGACCCTGACGTTCACCAGCGAGAGCCTCACGACGATGGTCACCATCACCCCTGCCGGTCCGGACCGGCTACGCATCGACGGCTGGTGCGCGCCCGGTTCGGGGCTGGTGGTGGAGCTTCGTCAGGTGAACAGCTCGGTGGAGGTCGACACCGATTCCGATGGCCGCTTCGTCTTCGCCGATGTGGCGCACGGACTGACCCGGTTCGTCATCCGGGTCGCGCAGTCCGCCGGTCGGACCCCGGTGATCACTCCCGCTGTCGAGCTCTAGCTCCGAGCGTCGCGCGCAGTCACACTCGCTGTCACGTCCATCGACAAGAGGAAAACATGACCGAAGCACCGCTGCCCCCGTCCGGCTCGGCGACCTCGCGGCGCAAGGAACCGAGCCTCAACCCACCGTCCTACGTGTTGAACCGGCACGGCAGCAGGCTGCTGGATCCCGACTCCGCGGTGCGTCTCACCGGGCAGCCGCGGATCAGACCCACGGTCTACGTGGGTGCCAGCCTGCTCGTACAGCTCAGCGACCTGACCGAACA
>JBBQFE010000022.1:0-14909 GCA_038321605.1 Mycobacteriales bacterium
CTCGACAACCTCAAAGCAATCAATGACGGACCCGGCGGTCACGCCGCCGGCGATGACGTGCTCCGCAACGCCGCCGCCGTCATGCGCAGCCACATCCGCGACCACGACTTCGTGGCACGCCTCGGCGGTGACGAGTTCGGAGTCATCCTCACCAACTGCCCCACCGACCTCGCGCCGACCCTCGCCGGTCGGATCAGCCACGCGCTTCACGACGCGGGCATCCCCGCGTCCCTCGGATGGGCCCCGCTCACCGCAGGCGGCGACGCCCAACGCGCCGTCGAACTGGCCGACCACGCCATGTACCAAGTCAAAACCAGCCGCCGAACCACGGTCGAGAGAAACACTTAGCCCGAACAGGGCCCGTATCCCAATCAGCCACAGTGGCCACCATCAAGATCACCCACCGCGATCTGCACGTCGATTCCGATGCGGTCCGGGAACAGTTCGAGGCCCAGTTCGGCAGCCTCACCTGAAGGACCGTGGCTTACCCATGTTTTCTCGAACATGACACGAACTATCAACTCAATCGGCGACAACGTCTCTAGGCATCACAGCAACAGCTAGCTCAGGGAGTTGGTGGGGCCGGTTTGGCGTAGCTGTCTAGGTACTCCTGGCCGGACAGGAGCTGGATCGCGGCGCGCACGGTTTCGGTGACCTCGCGCAGGGCAGGCGAGGATCGTTCGTCCTCGGCCCGTCCGGAGAAGTCCAAGGCGGGCCGAAGTGCACGGCGACAGGGCTGCGGTGCCAACGACGGTCACCTGCGGTCAGGACCTTGTCGGTGCCGCGTAGGCCCACAGGGATGACTGGTGCACCGGAGCGCAGCGCAAGTCTGGCAACCCCGGTGCGGAACTTGTGAAGTCGGCCATCCGGGGACCGGGTGCCCTCCGGGAAGATCCCCAGGGCCTTACCGCTCAGCAGCAAGTCGACGCCGGTCTGAATCGTGGCGGCGGCGGCGTTTGTGTCGCCGCGGTCAACGGGAATGTGGCCATACTCGCGGAACATGCGCGCTACCAGCAACCCACGCAGGCCCGGCTGGGTGAAGTACTCGGCCTTGGCGAAGTAGGCGACCTGCCGTCGCGCAGCCACCGGGGTGAACACTTCGTCAGCTGCGGAAAGGTGATTGGCGACGATGATCACCCCACCAGAACGTGGCACGTATTCACCCCCGGTCACCACCGGTCGGAAGTAGGCGCGCACAGCGGGGTAGCCGATGATCTCGGTGGCCCGGTACAACAACACCCGGCAAGGGTAACCGCCACAGCGGTGACGACCCCTTGACGCTTACAGCCTGCCGAGTTATGACCGGCCCCCTGTGTCGCCAGCGCCGAGTCGATGTCACGACTCAGAAGAAGCGTGCCTGCGAACCGGCAAGGTGTCATGATGTTCCGGCGCCGGCGGGGGAAGGTGGGGCGTTCAACTGTGCTGGCCTGTTGGGAGGGCGCGTGGCTGACCCGCAGAACCGGCTGCCAGAGGGCGCACGCGCGGTGGCGCGCGACCTGAACCGGACCACAAACCGTCCCTGGCGGTGCGAGACAACCGAGAACCGGATGCTTCGCATTGCGTGTGACGGCAGAACTGTCGAGGTCAACCCTGAGAATGAAATGTGGGGCAAGGCCGACTCACGCTGGGTCGACGCGGTCGCCAGCGCTACCCAGAAGGCCGTCGCGCAGTGGGGCGGTGACTGGCCGCGCTGTCCCACCCACCCCGGTGTCACCCTGCGCGCAAAGGCCGGTGACTGGCGCTGCCCGCACGCACACACGGTCGCTACGATCGGGGATCTTCAGCCCGACCGCGGCAAGGCCGCAGCCGCCCTCACCGCAGCCACAGAAACACCGCTCGGCGCATTGAGCAGCTGGTGGTACTCGCCCAGCATGTGGTCAGTCATCGGGGAGTCGCTCGCCGTCCGACCCACGTGGGGCGGACCGCTGAGGGTCCTCACCGGCAACTGGACACATTCTCGGTCGTTCCTGCAGAAATCCCTCGTCGGACTCACGCTGTGGGCCGCCACCGCGTCCGTCCGCGGCGGCGCATTCCAGGGCGTCTCACTTCCCTACGTACCGCTGTACATCACGCGAGTGATGATTGCCGCTGTCCTGTTCCTGGTGTCGTTCCTGTCGATCGACATCATCGTCCTGACGCCACTCGTACTGGCCTGGACCGGCAGCTTCACCCGGACGCAGGCCGCTGATGCCATCTTCCTGTGCCTGGCCGGGCACGCCTTGCTGAGCAACTCTTTCGCGCGCCTCATGGTGCCGGCATCAGCCCGCTACCACATCGACGACTGGTCAGCCGAGAACCGATTCGCTGGGTTCAGCCGCCCGATACTGCCCGCGGCCGGCGTGTTGTGGGCGCTCGGGACGTTGCCGCGGTTCGAGGCGCACGTGGAGGGCTGGGCGCTACGCCACGGTACCGACCCGCTGTCCACGCTCGTGGTCGCCTATGCCGCCACCGCCGCACTTGTCACGGGGGTCAGCATCGCAGTCCGAGGGCGGTACCGGGTAGGCGAGCGTGACACTGACGACCTATTCCGCGAAGTGTTCTGGGTCCTCGTCGCGGTCGTCGTCGCGCTTACGCCCTCCGTGCTGCAGCTGTCCTGGGCGCCGACCGTGATGGGGGCCGTCGCCGCACCGCTGATCATCACCCGAACCAGGATCACCCGTGCACGGGCCACTTCCACCGCCGGTGGAGGCACCTACTGGGCGGCAGTAGCCCCAGAGCTTGCAACTGCCGGGACCCTCACCGTCGCTGCGGCCCAGCCCTCCAATGGCGCGATCCCATCCCGGAGACCGGTCTCCCGCCCAGAGGCCCGACCGAAGCGGCGCGCGGTAACCGGCCCACCAGCCATCAGGATGACCGCGCCCCGAACGAGAAGCGGCAGACCGGCCCCCGGCGTGTGCAAGCTCAGAACCTCGCCCCGACATCGGTGACCACTCCGCCTGGCCGTGACGGGCGGCCCGTCGTGAGTGTTGACCGGCAAGTACACCAACGCCCCGCACCCAGGAGCACCGACGCAGACCGGGTAACCAACACCAGAGTATCGATGGGTAGCTGGAGCGCACTGAGTTCTGTGATCCTGTGCGGTATGGATGCTGTCACCTTGCTGGGCTGGGAGACGCCCTGGTGGGCGAAGATCAGGCACGCGGGAGAGCACATCGGTCGCTTGCAGGTGGTGTGCGATGAGTACCGCGCGCTCCGACCATTCTCCGTGGAAGCCGAGGCCACCGAAACCACCCACGAGGTGGCCTACCGGTTGCGGCACAAGATCGATTTACCCAAGGTCATCCCGCTGATCGTGGACGACGTGCTGGACAACCTGCGCTCGGCCTTGGACAACCTCATCCACGGATTGGTCCAGGCCTAGGTAGGCAAACCCCTTACCCACGACCAGGCTCTCGCCTGCCAGTTCCCGAGGCCGCAGCCGCAGCCGCCCTGTCCAGTGCAGCGTTGCTCGTGCTCGTGCTCGTGCTCGTGCTCGTGCACCGTCACCCGTGGCGCACACCGTCCGTGTCCCACTTGTAACCCGGACTCTTTGAACGACAGCACGTGTGCGTGCGTAGGGATCAGTAGAGAGTTAAACGGACAGTTCGGGACAGGGAGCACTCTCATGAACACAGTCACCTACCGCACAGCCACCTCCGCAGCGGCCCTGTTATCGGTTGCCTTGCTCGCGGCCGGCTGTTCCTCCAGCAAGGGCGGCGGGTACGGAGCTGGCGGCGCGGTCACGTCGAGCAACGGCAGCACCGCAACGTCCTCCTCGACCGCGAGCGGCCGGTACGGCTCGGCCCCAGTTCGTCGGACTCCCAGGGCGGTGCCCCCGTGGTCGGGACCGCGGTGACCGCCAACGAGCAGGACTTCTCGATCACCCTGTCGACCAAGACATTCAAGGCCGGCGCGTACACGTTCACCGTCCACAACGCAGGCAAGTACCCCCACAACCTGACCATCCAGGGCCCGGGCGCGGACAAGGCGGCCTCGCCCACGACCCCCGGCGGCGGCACGGGCACCGTGAGCGTGACCCTGACCAAAGGCAGCTACGAGCTGTGGTGCTCAGTCGACAGCCACAAAGACAAAGGAATGGACATGACGATAACTGTCACCTGAGCACCGGTTCTGCTCGCCCGTTGCCGGAACTGATTGCCTACACCACGGGTCACACGACCCAGACCGGACCGGATAGGTGAGCCGGCTCGGGGCTGACGTTACGAATCGCTGCCTCTCGCCGGCGCACAGCTGAGTCGCCTGGCCAGCATGATCGGGGTGCTCGCTCTGCTT
The DNA here is from genome assembly GCA_038321605.1 of Mycobacteriales bacterium. Taxonomy (GTDB): domain Bacteria; phylum Actinomycetota; class Actinomycetes; order Mycobacteriales; family Jatrophihabitantaceae; genus Jatrophihabitans_A. Next base: position 4,273 of record JBBQFE010000022.1, read on the forward strand.
CGCCTGCGTCCAAGTGATGCCATCACCGGTGCAGTGGCTGGTGTCGCGCGGCCCGGGCCCACGTTCGGTCCGGTGGCCTAATCGGGGACGCTGTTGCTGGTCTAATTCGAACGGTGTGCCTGCCTCGTTTTAGGTGTGCCGCGCTGGCTCAGGATTACCTGACGGTGGCGAGCTTGGAGCGGACCAGTACCAGCGGCGGGGAGGGATTGTGGGGCTGAGGGAGGGCTCGCAAGGTGAAGTTTTCGATCACTCCCGGTTGGAAGACCAGGCAGTGGGTGGAGCCGCCGAACTGGAAGTAGCCGAGTTCGTCGCCCTTGCCGACGTGCATACCTGGGGCGGTGTTCTCGCCCAGGACGCAGGACGACACCTCCGCCATCCCCACCGCTACGAGCGCGACGAGTCCGATTGCTGGGTTGTCAGCGTTGATGACTATCACCGCCCGAGCCGCGACATGGGCGAGGTAGGACTGAGAGTTCATGGGCTCGACAGCGGCGGCGCCTTCGGAATCGGCCTCGGAGTAGTAGGTGCCTTCGACGAGAAATGCACGTACGAGGGTGCCGGCGACGGGGCTGTGCCAACGGTGGTAGTTCGTGGCGCTCAGAAATGCTTGGTAGACGGTGCCGCCGACGAACTGATCCACCGACTCATCACCGGCGAGCAGGTCCTGCAAGGAGTAAGGCTGGGACTTGATCCAGAACTCGTCCTTGCGCTTGACATCGGTGCTTATCCCGTAGGGCGTTGACTCGCACGCACTCACGATCACCCCGTCGTCCTCGGGCGCAGCGACCGGGCGCGCGCCCGCCTTGAACCGTCGGGTGAAGAAATCGTTCCACGACACAAACCCCCAGAAGCGATCCTCGGGGTCGTGCTGGTACTGCTCGATTCCGATCGCCCTTTGAGCCGCGGGGCTCTTCCATCCTGTCGCTGATTCGTTGAGCACGTAGCGCGATTGCTCGCTGCTGAGGAAGTCACACCAGGTGGTGAGGATCTTCTTCACCATGGCGTTCACCTTCGGATCACGGTAGGCGGCGAAGCCGGCGGTTGTGCCCATGGTCCAGTCCAGGATGGCAGCCAACGGCAGGGTGACAGCCTGCTCGCCGAACTCCGGCGCAACGCTCAGGACCGCATTGATCAGCCGCAGCATCTGCTCTGAGTCGGTCAGGTGCCGCTTGCTGTAGGCCCTGGTTCTTGGGACCTCCGCGATCATCCGCTCCACATACATGCGCACGACCGGGTCGGAATCGATCAGGTGCTGGAACTCGACGATAACCGGATGCAACTCAACCGCGCCGCCATCCCCATTCTCGACGTGTTCGCGGTGCGTGGTGAGCCATTGCTCAAGGGCATCCTGGTCAGGCAGCCATCCTGCCTGGCGTCGAACATCACTAGGGCTCGGCTTGGTCGTCATGACCCGCAATCTTCCACACGCACGGCGCTCGCGCACCACATCACCTGATGTCGAATGCAGGCGTCTGCGGCGACGATGTCGGCCAACAGCGGTGTCCGAGTGCATGAGTGTCCTGCGCGAAGTGGCCGGTGGAGCCAGCCTGATTGGTGGGCATAACCGAAAGCCTGTCAGACGGTCTGGACACGATGGGGTCACCGCGGCCGTCAACCTCGATGAGGCGGCTGTTCGGGGTTGGGGGCGCGTGCTGGTGTCCCCGTCGCCGGCCCTGGTGCCTATAACAGGGGTCGCACGATCGAGATCGGACCGGATACCCGGGTGGCGACTTCGCGCAGGCCCAGCAGGCGGATGCGTTGGTCGATCACTCGCAGCACGATCTGGGCTGATCTGGTGTCGCCGTGACAGGCCTGCTGCCAGTGCGCCACCTGCAGGGCATCCAGCCGCGCCAGCTCCACCTCTCGGTGGTGCTGGGTGTCGCGGTGTCGGGGGTACTGGTCGCGTCGGGGTGCGCCTCGACGGTGCATGAGGGCGGTGGCCCGATGATGGGCGTCGCGTCCTCTACTACCTCCGGTTCGATGGTGGGGTCGGCGGTGCCCGGTTATCACTACTCGCAGGTCGCCTGCACCCCGCCGGCCGGGCTGCCGGGCACGAGGGTGACGGTGCTGCTGGCCGACATGGGCATGACGCAGGTGATGGGTGGCACGGCGCCGCTGGGTGTTCATATGATGCTGCGGTCCTCCCTGACCGTGATCGCGGCCGGTCAGCTGAGCCTGGTGGCTGAGAACAGAGGGTGGCGCATCCATGAACTGGTGGTCCTGCCGCTGGCTGCCGGTGCGTCTGCGGGCCACAGGGTTCCCGGGGCGGACGGCAAGGTTTCCGAGTCGGGCAGCATTGGAGAAGCCTCGGCCAACTGCGCCACCGGGGCGGGTGCGGGCATCAGCTCCCGCGGGGCCAGCTGGACAACCTTGACGCTGGTCCCAGGGCGGTACGAGCTGCTGTGCAACCTGCCCAACCACTACGCCGACGGCATGTGGACCGAACTCACCATTACCTAGAGCGCCGTCACCGCTTCTGGCCCGCCTGGCCGTGCTCAGGGCCGAGCCGACACCCCGTCGCGACTCGGAGATGGGTCGACGTATTCGACCTAGTCGGCCACGCCGCCGACGCACGAACCGGCCGCAGAAAGCAATTCACCGCGCCCGGCGACGGGCTGCCGGCCGCGGAATGAAGAACCTGAGGCCCTCTGGCCAACAGAAACGGGGCCACTATGGAAGGTGTGTACCGCCTGGCCGGTCTCTCTGAACTGGCCGGGGAAACGTGAGCCGCGGGGTCGCGCCTGCCGGACGCGATGCTGTGGTCAGTGCGCATCTGAGGGCCTACAGCCCAGTTGTGGCTCCTCAGACCGCCTTGCGTGGTGAGGATGGGGTGCGTAACCTCGGGCCGCGCGCGGCGACGATGATCGTGAACTTCCCTGGTGCGTCCAAGCGGCAGGCGTTGGAACGGACGTTAGCCACCACCGAGCTCACCGGCCAGGATCTGCACTCTGACTCGGACGCGGTTCGGGAGGAGTTCGACGCCTGGTTCGGCAGCCCGGCCTAAACCACCCGAGCCAATCTGTATGAAACGCCGCAGTAGGTGAAGGATTGACCTGCGGGACAGGTGCCCGTCGCGGCCCATGACCGGAGCCCCCGACAGCGCGGACGGCGGCTGCCCGTCGCTGTCAGCACATAGCGTCGCTTGATGGCTGCGAGGTCGTAGTGTCACTGCATGAGCGAGGTCGAGCAGTGGTTTGCGCGCTTGACGTTGCAGCATCAGCGGGACCTCGTGCTCAACCCGGGGCGAAGCCTTGATGGTGACTTGCGTGCGGCGGTCGAGCTCGCCTGTGGCCGTGGTCTGATCGATGACCGGCTCAGCCCGGAGGAAGTCGACTGGTTGGAAATGTTCGCCTTTGGTCAGCGTCTCGGTGTGCTTGATGAGCAGCGCGTGGCGGCCTTCCGGGCGGGGCTACCGGACTTTGACCCGGCCAGGTATCGGGAACTGACACGACAGGTCAATGACGCGGTAGCGCACGCTGACACGTTGTTCGAGGGCCAGATCGACCAGGTCGTGGCGAGATACCAGGCCGAACGGAACTGGCGACGGAATGGGGGAGGCCCACGTCACGAACGCGAGGACTGAAGCACAGCACACCTGGAGTGACAGCAGGATCGTGGCCGCGTCGGCGATACGCGTGCGGGCCTGCCGTGCCCGGTCAGGTCAACCGGGTCAGGCAACGGGCACCTTTACGAGGTCACGTCCAACGTGAGGGGCCGTCGGCAGACTGGGTTCATGTCACAAGACCCTGCGATGGCGGGCTTCGGTGTCTGGCTTGACCGGCTCATGACTCGTGCGGTCTGAAAGCAGTCGGGACAGGTTCCTCGCCACGGGTCAGCAGACCGCGGCCAGCGGTGACACGGTTGGCTTCTGCCTGTACCGCAACACCTGAGCTGGCCACGTTGCTCGCCGTCCCAGGGGTGTGTGTCCTCGGCTGGGTGGCGTCATGGGGCTTGGCGTGAGCAAGTCTCGGGGTTAGTGGATGAGGAGGCAGATCGCTGCGTAGTGGTTGGCCGCGGCGAGGATGGTGCAGGCGTGAAAGAGTTCGTGGAACCCGAAGGTGGTCGGGTAGGGGTTGGGGCGTTGGAAGGCGTAGACCAGACCGCCGACGGTGTAGGCCAGGCCCCCGAGGGCGATGAGGATCAGCACGGCGGTCCCGCCGCCGTGCTGGAGGTCGGGCAGCACGAAGACTGCCACCCATCCGAGCGCGAGGTAGAGCGGCACCCCGACCCAGCGCGGAGCGCCGGGCCACAACAGTTTCAAGCCGGCACCGGCCGCGGCACCGGCCCACACGATCTGCAACACGAGGGTGGATTTCGGGTGGGGTAGGGCGAGCACCGCGATCGGGGTGTAGGTCCCGGCGATGAACACGAAGATCATCGCGTGATCCAGCCGCTTCATCACCGTATGACCTACCGGGCCCCAGGCGCGCCGATGGTAGGACGCAGACACCCCGAACAGCCCCAGGATCGTCACCGCGTATATCGCGGTGGGCAGCCCGGCGCGCCATCCACCCACCGATGCGGCGACCACCACGAGAGGCACACCGGTCAGGACAGACACCAAGGCAGCACCGGTGTGAACCAGCCCCGAAGCCGGGGCTTCACCGGCCCGCGCGGTCGTGGGCACGTCGGTGACAGCCACCATGCCCAGCCGGGTGCCCTGTGCTTGCCCGCCGACTCCCGGTGCCGGCGCAGCAGCGTGGCCGCCGCTGGGCGGGCGGTGACGAGATTGCATGTATGACCTCCGCTCGTTGCCCTGGGGCACTGTTCGGGGGAGGCGGTCAGCCGTTCATCGCCGCCGGGTGTCGCTCGGACCGAGCGTGTGTCGTTGCGGATGGGTCAGGAAACTCGGCCGGTGTCTGGTTGCGGTGCTCGGGCGCGCCTTGCAGTAGTTGGCGCCATCGTGTTTCGGTGTAGTGGAACGGGGTGGTGGTGGCCAGGAACTCCGTCAACGCTGGTGCGAGTTGTTGTGCTGCTGTTTCTTGGGGGTAGTGGCCCGCGGCAGGGATTTCGAGCGTGGTTGCGTGAGGTACCTGGTCGGCGAAGGCGTGGTGGTGTCGTGGGGGGATGGTTTTGTCCTGCGCGCCCCAGGCGATGAGGACGGGCATGCCGCGGAGCAGGCCCAGTTGCCGGGATGCGCTGACGGTTTGCCCGCGCCAGTCCAGCACGGTGTGCGCGGTGCGCACGAACGCTCGGCGTTGGCGTGGGCCGTTGAGTCCGCGGAGCCCCACGGCGAGGGGGTCTGCGTCCGGGCGAGCGGTGAGCGCGGGCAGGGCCCGTAGCAGCTGCCGGGTCAAAGGTGCCGGGATTTTGCTAAGTCCGGCGACGAGGGTTTCCGCGCCGGGCAGGGTGGCAGCGCGCAGCATCGCGGTGACTTCGCTGCCCAGGCCGCCGCTGCTGATCAGAACCAGTCGCTCGGTGCGTTCGGGGAACTGGTAGGCGAACTGAAGCGTCACGCCCCCGCCGAGGCTGTGACCGACCACGGTGGCGCGGGAGTGGTTCAGCCCGACGAGTAGGTCTCGCATGGCGCTGGCGTGGGCACCGAGGGAGTAGTCCCCGGCGGGCGGATCGGACTCGCCGTGACCGGGTAGGTCCGCCGCGATCACGGTATGGGTGGCTGCCAGGACCGGGATGAGCGCTCGCCAGGTACGTCGGGTGCCGCCCAATCCGTGGATCAGCAGTACCGCCGGGCCGGTTCCGGTCTGGGTGTAGGCGATTGTGCCGCCGGCGAGCCGCAGCCGGCCCTGCACCGTGGCACCCGCGCTGAGCTCATCTGGGCGGAGTTCCCGGGGGGCGGGTGCGGTGGTCAGGTGTGAACTCATGGGGCGTGTCCGATCGGTGGGGCTGCCGCGGGTGCGTGATTGGGGTGCGGGCCGGCAAGAGGGGGGTCAGCGGGGTTGACGCGCCGCGGGGGGCTGGGTGTGGCGCTCGACCAGTGCGGTCAGGCGTGCCAGCGACTCGGTGTTACGGCGGGTCAGCAGGGTTTCGGTGAGCGGGTTGTGTAGCCATTTCCCGGGCCCGGCGATCGGGGTTTCGTGCAGGGTCACCCGGGTTTCGGCGCCGTCGGGGGCCAGTTCGAGGACCACCCGGGCTTGGCCCAGCGGCCGGCCGCGGGCGGTCAGTACCAGTAACCGTCCGGGGTCGACCTGTTCGACGACGGTCTCATCGCGCGCGAGGACCGGCCATACCCCGGAGGCGTGGTACAGCTTGCTGCCGGCGTCGGGCCAGCTCGCTTCTACCGCGGTGACGTGGGAGGTGCCGACCACCCAGTTGCTGTAGTACCAGCCCTGCGCCAACACCGCGAACACCGCAGCTCGGTCCGCTGCGATGTGGCAGGAAATCGTTGCCACGTTCTCAGCCCGCCGGTTCGTTGTCGATGTTCTCCGCCGCCTGCCGCTCACCGGTCGGGTGAGCAGGTGCCCCGTCATGCTGGCGTGCGTCATCATCGTTATGGGGCGCGGGTTCTTCAAAGTCGGACTGCGGCCGTCCGGGGTTGCCTTGGCGCACCTCGTCCGGGTCCTGGCTGGATCGCTCTCCATACACTTCGTCATCGATAGGGGTGCTCATGGTGGCCTCACTGGTTGGGTGTGAACGCGGTGCGCTGCGGCAGTGGGTTTCGCCGAGGGGGGCGCATGCTGCCCGGCATCGGTCAGCGGGGCGGCTTTGCAGCGTCTGCGAGCAGCGGGAATTGACTGGAACAAGAGGGTTACCGGCCACCCCGGTCAGGGGGTCAGGCTAGGTGCCGGTCCCGCGGATGCCGATGTTGCGCTTCGGGCAGGCCAACGCGGTCAACGTGACCTGGCGTGGTCATCACCAAGTCGGACACCACGATGACGCCGGCGACGGCGGCCACCGAGGCCGACCGCTCGCTGGTCTTGCACAACGGGCTGGTCTCGGCGTTGAGCCGACAGGCGTAGGCGGTTCCGCCCGGGCGGGACCCGGCAGCGTGGGGAGGGAGTGTTCATTGCGTGTTCCGATGTGAGGGCGCCTGCACCGGCGCACCTACGGGTTGGTCTCACCCGGGTCCTCAAGCCAGTATCTGCTTCGGCGTAACGCCCTGCCGTGCAGACTCTGCCCAGACTAGCAGCGCAACCCGCCGCTGCGCACGACGAACGAGCTCCCGGTCAGGTGTAGCGGCCGCACCTGCCGGTGCTCCACTTGGCTTGCGGCATTGCCGGTCGACGTGGTGGGCTGCGACACGGCACAATCATGATCGGCGGCAGCCGGTGCCTGGGGTCCCCGGGTGAAGGGGTGGTTGTGGTGGATGCGGTTGAGATGGTGGAGCTGTCCTCCGAGCTGGCGGTGTTGGGTGCGGACCTGCGGGGTGCCGACGATGACGCGGCGGCGCTGCTGCGGTTGACGCAGTTGGCGGTGAAACACATCCAGGGCTGTGACTGGGCCTCGGTCACCGTGATGCGCGCCGGCACCGGCAGCACCTTGGCGGCCTCTGATGAGCTGGCGTTGGCCGCCGACACGTTGCAGTATCAGACCGGGCAAGGCCCATGCCTGTCGGCTGCTCAGGACAACGAAAACTACCTGCTGTTCGATGTGGCCACCGAGACCCGGTGGCCGGTGTTCACGGCCGCGTTGACGGCGCAGACCCCGGTGCGCAGCGTCCTGTCTTTCCAGTTGCCCGCCGAGGAGCATTCGGCGTTGAACCTGTTCGCGCAGCAGCCCGGTGCCTACAGCGCCGACGATGTCACGACCGGCACCATCTTCGCGGCCCAAGCCTCCAGCCTGGTGGCGTTGCACCACGCCCAGGACAAAACCGCACAGTTGGAGCGCGCGTTGGACACCAGCCGGGAGATCGGCGCCGCGATCGGGGTCCTCATGGCGCATCACAAGATCACCCGCGCTGCTGCCTTCACCCTGCTGCGCCAGGCCAGCCAGAACCTGCACATCACGCTGCGCGACATCGCCAGCGACGTCGTCGACACCGGCACGCTGCCCGACCTACCCACCCCACGCACTGAACGCCCCCAGACCTGACCGCAGCCCCGCCGGCTATAGGGCGTGTGAGCACCATGCGCAACGCTGCTGGGTGTGGTGGACATCTGCAGATGTCGGGTGCCGACTAGGTCCAACTGATGCCTGAGTGCGGTTCACTGGCCTACTGAGCTCGGGCGTAACGGGGGCCAGAGTTGCTCGTTGATCGATCAGACCCACGGCTGATCTCAACCAGCAGACACGCCCACCCTGGATTGAGTCTTCATCATGGTCATCTCATCTTTCCCGTTCCCCGGCTACCCCAGCGGCGCTACGCCCAGCCGACGGCGATCAAAGCCCGCCTGATCGGACCGCTGGCCCAGTGGCGAGGAAGGCACCGCCGCGCGGTCACAGATGCAGCGGTCATTCTGGGGACACTCATGTTCATCCCCACGATCGGTTTGCTGGGTCTTGCGCTTTGCACTTCCTCCTGACCCCGTCCACCCGTGCCGCGGTCTTGCCAGGCGGGACCAATCCGGACCACCGCCGGGCCGGGCTTTCCGTATAGCGGGGTCCACCGGGGATGGCCCTGCCGCGACGTCGGCTCTGCTGCACGAGCTGGTGTCAGCGTTGTGTCGCCTTGTCAGTCGGCGGCGGTCACGCGGGGATCGTCTAGGGTCACGTTTGGCCGGGGGGTCTGCCCCAGGTTTAGTTGACTCCTTACCTGCGACGCGTGGTCGTCGCCGGAAGGATCAGCATCGTGCCTACTCCGTATCCGAAGGAGTTCCGTCGCGACGTGGTCGCGTTCGCCAGTTTTGATCCGCACTTAGTGCACGGTTGCGGCGCCTGTGCGCCCTCGGCCGTAGGCCGGTACGGAGTCTCATCGTAAGCATTTAGGTGGTCTGAGCGCAGTCCCATGCACCGTAGTTGCCGCCGCTATAAATTTCCACGATGCCCCGATCGATGAACAGGTCGAGTGCTGCGCCCTTGGGAGCTTCAAAGGACTCGATTGCGGAGTTGGTCGGTGTGATTGTGACCTGGTGCTCGCTGCGCGTCACGGTGAGCAGCACTGTTTCGTCTTGGTCAATAATGGTGGCCGAGGCGTTGCCGGTCAGCCGGGCCCGGTACGCGCCCTGTGCGCTCGAGGTGCCGAGCACGAGCGGCCCCCCGGACGTGGGGTGGGTGGTGATGCCGGCGATGACCAGGTCGTGAGGCTCGACCGCGATCGTGCCGCCGGTGAGTTTCAGGGTCGACGCTAGGGACAGGGCGCCGACCCACTGAACACGCGTTGCGAGGTCCTTGACGTCGCGTAGCCATGACATCATGCACGGGAGTCCGTCGCGGTCGAGAAAGACAGTCGTGGCATAGGCGTGCGGTCCGTGGATGAGGCGCTGCCAACTTCCTACGGTGAAGTCGGTGCCGGAGAGCTCGCCGACGCTTGCTAGAACGGAATGTGCTTTGCCGTCCAGTGCGACGGAAATGATCAGGATCGCTTGATCGGCGTATTGGATCATTTGGGGGCACTCCCAGATCTCGGGCAGGTTCTCGGAGGTTGTGAGCGCGCGACCCTGCGCGAGGACGCCGACGTAGTCCCAGGTGTCAAGGTCGGTGGATTCGTATGTCAGGACGGCACCTTGCCCGTCGGCGAGTCCGGCGCCGACGATCATGACCCATCGATGTTGGTTTCGCCAGATGAACGGGTCACGGAAGGCGAGGACTGCTCCGTCGGGTGGGCCGTCGATCACGACGTCGTCCTCACCGCTGGCGAAGGTGAGGCCGGGGCCGACGCGCCGCGCCACGGCGACCTGCGCTCGGTCGAGGGCGTTCCTACGGACCCGCGTGTAGAAGGCACGTTCTCGGCCGTCGTCGTCGGTAACGATGCAACCGGACCAGCAGCCGACCTCGAAGCCAGCGGGTGTCAGGCACGGGTCGACCTGGCGCCAGTGCACGAGGTCTTCCGAGACTGCCGTGCCCCAGGACATCTCGGCTCCCCATGCTGTCCGGTGTGGTAGCGATTGGTAGTGAAGGACGTACAGCCCGTCGACAAATCTGAGCCCGTGCGGGTCGTTGATCCACCCCTGGGCAGGGGTAAAGTGCGCCTCCGGCCGACCGGAGGTCGGGATGGGGGAGGCGTGGACATTCTGTTGCGTGGGCACGGCGGGGATCATAGGCCGTGCCTATCGCCAAGCGATAGTCCCAGCTAATACGATGTAACTATGGCCAAACGCCGAAGTGACCCAGTCAAGCGTCCTCCGACGATGCGCGACGTCGCTGCGCTGGCCGGCGTCTCGCAGAGCACGGTGTCGTTCGTGGTCAACGGCCGATCGGACATGCGGATCGCCGATGACACTCGCGACCGGGTTCAAGCGGCGGTACGTGAACTCGGGTTCCGGCCGAACTTCACCGCCCGAGCCTTCCGAACCGGCCGGACCCACACCATCGGCATGATGACCGACCAGATCGCGTCCTCCCCGTTCGCCGGCCGGATCGCGCTCGGCGCTCAGGAGGCCGCGTGGCGGCGCGGCAGCGTGCTGCTCATGATCAACAGCGGGAAGGAGCGCATCTTCGATCCGGCCGCCGTTGAATCTTTACTGGACCGTAACGTCGACGGCTTGATCTTTGCCACGCTGTCCCCTGAGCGGATCGACATACCGGTCACCCGTGAGCTCGTGCCAACTGTTCTGTTGAACTGCTACGCCGCACCCGCTGAG
>JBBQFE010000023.1:0-14401 GCA_038321605.1 Mycobacteriales bacterium
GAGGCGAACACCCTCGTCGACGACGCCCGGACCACCGCGCACACGCTGCTCGAGGACGCCAGATCCGAGCAGGCTCAGCTGGTCGCCTCGGCGAGCGTGCACCAGCGGGCCAGCGCTGAGGCGGCAAAGCTGGTGGCCGAGGCCGAGGAACACAGCGCCGTCACGCGCCGGCAGGCGGACGAGTACGCCGAACGACTCACCGCTGACGCGCAGGGCTACGCCGACCGGACCCTGTCGGAGCTGGTGGACAACCTGCACCGGTTGGCGGCCACCGCCGAGAACGGCCGCACGGCGCTCGGAACCACCCAACCCGGCTAGTCCCGCGGCCCGCGCGGCGGTAGTCGATTTCGCCGGACCGGAGTGCCTCGGGTAACCTGAACGACGGCCAAATGCATGTCTTGGACCAATGCTCGATTCTGCACGTTCTCCACTCACCGAAGGTCACCCGTGGCAACCCGAAGCTTGTTCGTCCTGGATACCCGGGAACTCGGACGAGGCTCGGGCACCCGGCGCGATTACCGGCGTGAAGTACCGGCACCCGAGCAGCTGGGACTGGACATGATCGGGGTACCTGAGGGGTCTCCGCTCGATCTGACCGTCCGGCTCGAATCGGTGACCGAAGGGGTTCTGGCAACAGGATCGGTCACCGGCCAGCTGGTCGGTGAGTGCGGGCGGTGTCTCATCCGGTACACCGACGAGTTGGACGTCGACTTCGTCGAGTTGTTCGCTTACCGCGACAGCACGACCGAGCAGACGACCGACGCCGATGAGGTCTCCCGGCTCGAGCGCGACCTGCTCGACCTCGAACCGGTTGTTCGCGACGTCACGGTGCTCAGTCTGCCGCTGACGCCGCTGTGCCACCCGGACTGCGGCGGTCTGTGCTCCGAATGCGGAGAACGGATCGACGACCTTCCGGAGGGGCATTCGCACACCCAGCTCGACCCCCGCTGGGCCGCTCTCACCGAGCGGTTCGGTACCGAAGAAGTTCGGACACCCGGCCAACCGGCCGGTTCTCGTCCGACTGAGAGTCAGGAGTAACCGTCGTGGCCGTCCCGAAGCGGAAGACCTCGCGATCCAACACCCGGAGCCGTCGCTCCCAGTGGAAGACCACCGCGCCCACCCTGGTCACCTGCCCCAACCGCGCCTGTGCCCAGCCCAAGCTGCCGCACACCGCCTGCAGCAACTGCGGCCAGTACGACGGTCGCCAGGTCCTCGCGGTCTGATCGCGAGATACATGAAGGTCAGCCACCAGATCCCGGTGGCGGTCGATGGCGGTTAAGCCCGCCGAGACCGCAGACCCGGCTGCCTTGGCCGCAGAGCTCGGTGTCCAGATGGACCCCGAGCTCTTTCGGCGTGCGCTGACGCACCGCTCGTACGCCTACGAGAACGGCGACCTGCCGCACAACGAGCGCCTCGAGTTCCTCGGTGACTCGGTGCTCGGTGTCGTCATCACCGAGTCGCTCTACCGCGACCACCCGGACCTGCCCGAGGGCAAGCTCGCCAAACTGCGTGCCTCGGTGGTCAACATGCGCGCGCTGGCCGAGGTGGCGAGGGGCATCGGTCCCGCCGGAATCGGCCCGTACATCTTGCTCGGCAGGGGCGAGGACGCCACCGGTGGCCGTGACAAGGCGTCCATCCTGGCCGACACCCTGGAGGCGATCCTCGGCGCGATACACCTGCAGCACGGCATCGGCGGGGCCGCCGCGGTCATTCATCACCTCTTCGACAAGGTGTTGCTCGACGCACCTGGCTACGGGGCGGCGCTGGACTGGAAGACCTCACTGCAGGAACTCACCGCGACTCTCGGGCTCGGCGTGCCCGAGTACGTGATCACCTCCAGCGGACCCGACCACGCGAAGGCATTCACCGCCGCCGCGGTGGTCGGCGAGACCCGGTACGGCATCCGGCCCGGTCGCAGCAAGAAAGAGGCCGAGCAGTCCGCGGCCGAGGCCGCCTGGCGGGCGCTGAGCCCTGCTGGCGACCCTTCCACCGTGCCCGCCGCAACCGCCGCCACCGTGATGCCCGCGGCCGACCAGCCCGGTGCCTGAACTTCCCGAAGTAGAGACCGTTCGGGCCGGCGTGCAGAAATGGGTTGCCGGGCGCACCGTCCTCAGCGTGGACTCGCTGCACCCGCGTGCGATCCGCCGCCACCTGCCGGGCGCCGTCGATCTTGCCGGACGGCTGCAGGGGCGCACCGTGACCGCGGCACTACGGCGCGGCAAGTACCTGTGGCTGCCTTTGGATGAGGGCCCCGAGGTCCTGATCGCTCACCTGGGAATGAGCGGGCAGTTGCTGGTCCTGCCTTCGGATTCGCCGCCCGGGCCACATCTGCGCGCCAGATTCAGGTTCACCGACGGCGGCCCCGAACTGCGTTTCGTCGACCAGCGCACGTTCGGCGGACTGCACCTCGACACGCTGGTGGACGACGGGCCGACCACGGTGCCGGCCGGCATCGCTCACATCGCCAGGGACCCGTTGGATGAGTTCTTCGACGACGAGGCGTGGATTCGCGCCGTCCGGCGCCGGGCCACCACGGTGAAACGGGTGCTGCTCGACCAGACCTCGATCTCAGGCGTGGGAAACATCTACGCCGACGAGGCGCTGTGGCGGGCGAAACTCCACGGGGACCGACCTACCGCCGCGATCGCGGCGAGCCGGCTGCGCACGCTGCTGTCGGAGTTGCGGCAGGTCTTCACCGCCGCGCTGGCCGCAGGTGGCACCTCGTTCGACTCGCTGTATGTCAACGTCAACGGCGCCAGCGGGTACTTCGACCGGTCGCTGAATGCCTACGGACGTGAGGGGCAGCCCTGCCCACGCTGCGGCCGCCCCATCGTCCGAGCGAAGTGGATGAACCGCTCGTCCTACTTCTGCGCCACCTGCCAGCCGGTGCCCCGGCAGGTTCGCCGATGAGCCCCCAGCCCGAGGACGGGACCGCTGCCGGACCGGTGCGGCTGACGGCCTGGGTGCACGGTTCGGTGCAGGGCGTCGGCTTCCGGTGGTGGACCCGGTCCCGCGCCCTGGAACTGGGCCTGGTCGGCTGGGCGAAGAATCTCGCCGATGGCCGGGTGGAGGTTGTCGTCGAGGGGACGCCGGCGGCCTGCGCACAGTTGCTCGGCCTGCTCGGCAGCGCCGGCGGACCGGGCGTGGTGCGTTCGGTCAGTGAGCGGTATTCGGCCGCTCGCGGTGACCTGACAGGTTTCGTGGAGCGATGATGAGCCTGACCGCGAGACTGGACCGCTTTCAGCAACGGCACCCGTGGGCCGGCTTTCCGTTGGCCGTGGTCTACAAGTACACCGACGACTCGGGTGGCTACCTGGCGGCGCTGATCGCCTACTACGGCTTCATTTCGCTGTTCCCGCTGCTGCTGTTGCTGGCCACCGTCCTGGGCTTCCTGCTGTCCGGCGACCCTGCCCTGCAGCAGCGCGTGATCGGCTCGGCTCTCGGTCAGTTCCCGGTGATCGGGCAGCAACTTGGCGACCCGAAGCGGCTCGGGGGCGGGGTGGTCGGGTTGCTGGTCGGCATCCTCGGCTCGCTGTACGGCGGGCTCGGAGTCGCACAGGCGGCCCAGTACGCGATGAACACCGCGTGGCGGGTGCCGCGCAACAGCCGGCCGAACCCGTTCAAGGCTCGGGGACGAAGTCTGCTGCTGCTGGCAACCGCGGGCCTGGCGGTGCTCGGCACGTCGGTGCTGTCCACGTTGGGGGCGAGCACCGCCGGTTCCCTCGGCACCACGGTCAAGGTGCTGGTGCTGGCCGCCTCGGTGCTCGTCAACGCCGGGGTGTTCATCCTGTTGTTCCGCATCGCCGCCGCCCGGGATCTCTCGGTGGCCGACGTCCTTCCCGGTGCGGTCGCGGCCGCTGTCGGGTGGCAGCTGCTGCAGACCTTCGGAATCGTGTACGTCGGCCATGTGGTGAGGAACGCCAGCGCCACGAACAGCGTCTTCGCCCTGGTGCTCGGGTTGATCGCGTTCCTGTACCTGGCGGCGGTCATGGTGGTCCTCTGCGTCGAGGTCAACGCCGTCCGGATCGATCAGCTTTCTCCGCGCTCGCTGCTGACGCCGTTCACCGACAACGTCACGCTGACTGCCGGTGACCGCCGGGCCTACACGACGCAGGCCACCGCGCAGCGGAGCAAGGGTTTCCAGGACGTCGATGTCAGCTTCCACCAACCTCCAGGGGACGAGACCGACCGACCGCAGCCCGACTCGCCTGCCTGAGATTTGTTTCTCGACGAGGTCGGTGCGACCATTGGATGACAGAAATCACTTATCCGCCGGCCCGGGTGTCGCCGGCACGTCACCGGCGATCCGTCGCCGGCGAGGTGCGCCCCCACTGGCGGAAGTCCGCGAAAGGTCGCAACATGGCCAGGGCGTTGCTGGGACACCTTCCCACCACTGCAGATCGTCACCTGATCGAAGAGAACGCTCGGCTGAAGAGCCGGATCCACCAGCTGGAGGCCGAGCTTACCGCGCTCAAGGACTCGATCAGCTCCGACCAGCTGCTCGACGAGCTGCACCGCATCACCAGTTCTGCCTCCGCCCTCGCCTAGCGCAGCTCCGCCGTCGAACGACAGGATGCGGTCGGGCGGTAGATTGCCGGTGCAGCTTCGTCAGTCGGTACGGGGTTGAACACCGCCGTCGAGCCATGTCCGGAGCCTGAGTGCATCTCAAGTCACTGACGCTTAAGGGCTTCAAGTCCTTCGCCTCAGCAACGACGCTCCGCTTCGAGCCGGGCATCACCGCCGTCGTCGGACCCAACGGATCCGGCAAGTCCAACGTCGTGGACGCGATCGCCTGGGTGCTGGGCGAGCAGGGCGCCAAGGCGTTGCGCGGCGGCAAGATGGAAGACGTCATCTTCGCCGGTACCACCGGTCGGCCGCCGCTGGGCCGCGCCGAGGTGACCCTGACGATCGACAACACCGACAACGCACTGCCGATCGACTACACCGAGGTGTCGATCACCCGGCGGATGTTCCGGGACGGCGCCAGCGAGTACGAGATCAACGGTGAGGGCGCCCGGCTGCTCGACATCCAGGAGCTGCTGTCGGACTCGGGCATCGGTCGCGAGATGCACGTCATCGTCGGACAGGGCCAGCTCGATTCGGTGCTGCAGGCCCGTCCGGAGGACCGCCGCGGGTTCATCGAGGAAGCTGCCGGTGTCCTCAAGCACCGCACGCGCAAGGAACGGGCGCTGCGCAAGCTGGAGGCGATGCAGGCCAACCTGACCCGGCTGACCGACCTGACCGGTGAGCTTCGTCGCCAGCTCAAGCCGCTGGGCAAACAGGCCGAGGTGGCTCGACGCGCCGCCGGAGTCCAGGCCGAGTTGCGTGACTCCAGACTGCGGCTGCTGGCCGACGATCTGCTCTCGCTGCGCAGCACGCTGCAGGCCGAGGTCGCCGACGAGGCAGCCATCCGGGCCCGCCGCGCCGACGTGGAGCAGTCACTGGCCACCGCGGCGGCGACCGAGACGCAGCTGGAACAGAGCCTTGCCGCCGGTGCGCCCGCGGTCGCCGCCTCCCAGGAGGTCTACTTCACCCTGTCGGCGTTGCGGGAACGCTTCCGCGGAACCCAACGACTGGCCGAGGAGCGGGCCCGCAACCTGTCGGAGGACATCGAGCAGCAGCGTCCGGGACGCGACCCGGAGGAGCTGGAGCGCGAAGCGGCTGACATCCGGGAGAGCGAGCTGGAGCTGGCGGCCGAGCTTGAGGAGTCGCGGCTGGCGTTGCACACTGCGGTCGCCGAACGCCAGGAAGGCGAACGTGAGCTGGCAGACGCCGAGCGAGCGTTGGTCGCCGCGGCGCGGGCCGTTGCGGACCGCAGAGAGGGACTGGCCAAATTGGCCGGCCAGGTCAACTCGTTGCGCACCCGGGCCTCTGCCGGTGGTGACGAGATTGCCCGGATCGTGGCGTCCGCCGCCCAGGCCAGGGAACGCGCCGCGGCCGCGACCGCCGAGCTCGAGGTGGCGCAGGGTGAGGTCGGTGCGCTGGATCAGGGCGAGGTGGACCTCGACCGGCAACACGAGGAGGCCAGCGAGCGGCTCGAGTCCGCCACGGCGGAACT
This sequence comes from Mycobacteriales bacterium, assembly GCA_038321605.1. Lineage (GTDB taxonomy): Bacteria > Actinomycetota > Actinomycetes > Mycobacteriales > Jatrophihabitantaceae > Jatrophihabitans_A. The sequence continues at coordinate 6,059 of JBBQFE010000023.1, forward strand.
GACCGAACTGGTCGCCGCCGAACGCGAGGCCGAGCGCGACCGGTCGACCTGGACGGCCCGCCGGGACGCGTTGGCGATGGGACTCACCCGTAAGGACGGCGCAGGTGCCCTGCTGGCGGCGGGGTCTCAGCTGACCGGCGTGCTGGGCTCGGTCGCCGCTCTGCTGACGGTCGAGCCCGGCTATGAAGCGGCATTGACGGCGGCACTGGGGGCGATCGCCGACGCCGTGGCGGTGTCCGCGCCCGCTGATGCGGTGGCCGCCCTGGAGCTGCTGAAGGCGGGCGAGGCCGGCCAGGCGGGTCTGCTGATCGGTCAGGTCGGGCCGCAGGCGGGGCAGCACGGCGACACCGGCACCGCCGGCTGGCCGGGTCTGCCCGCCGGTGCCCGCTGGGCGCGTGAGGTGGTGTCGGGGCCGCCGGCGCTTTCCGGCGCGCTGGACCGGGCGCTGCTCAAGGTCGCGGTGGTGACCGAGCTGGCCGAAGCCGTCGCCCTGATCGCTGAGCAACCCGATGTTCGCGCGGTGACCCGCGTCGGCGATGTGCTGGGCAGTTCCTGGGCGTTCGGCGGGTCGTCCTCCTCGCCCAGCGCGCTCGAGGTGCAGGCGGCAGTGGATGAGGCCGAGGAGCGGGCCCGCGAGGCCGCCGACCGCTACGAGAACCTGCACGCCCGACTGGCGACGGCCAAGCAGCACACCGAGCAGCTGCGGAGCGCGGTCGAAACCGCCCTCACCGCACTGAACGAATCGGATGCCAGGCTCAATGCGGTCTCGGAGCGGCTGGCGCAGCTGGCGCAGACCGTCCGGGCGGCGACGGCCGAGGCCGAGCGCCTGGATCTGGCCCGTGAGGCGGCGGAGCAGGCCCGCGATTCCGATCTCGCCGGGCTGGCACAGCTTGAGGAGCGACTGCGACTGGCCGAGGCCGAGCCCACCGACACCGAACCGCCGCCGGAGCAGCGGGACGCCCGGGCAGCGGCGGTCGCTGCGGCCCGCCAGGCCGAGATGGACACCCGACTGGCCGTGCGGACCCAGGAGGAACGGGTTCGTGCCCTGTCGGGACGGGCCGAGCAGTTGACCCGGGCGGCGCAGGCTGAGCGTCAGTCCAGGGCGCGGCAACAGGCAGTGCGGTTGCGCCGGGCCGAGGGGGCGGCGGTCGCCGTCGCGGCCTCGGCGGCAGCCAGCACCGCGTTGCAGCATCTCGAGGTGGCGGTCACGGCGGCAGCGGCAGAGCGTGATTCGGCACAGCTGGCCCGAACCGAGGGCGAGGCCGCATTGTCGGTGGCTCGCGCATCGGTGCGTGAGCTGTCGGCGGAGTTGGCCACCCTCACCGACGCGGTACACCGCGATGAGGTTGCCCGGGCCGAGCAGCGGCTTCGGATCGAACAGTTGGAGACCCGCGCGGCTGACGAGTTCGGCCTGGAACCCGCGGCACTCGCCGCCGATTACGGCCCGGACCAGCCGGTTCCTGCCTCCGCCCAGGAGATGGCCGAGTACCTGCTGGCCAGTGAGCGCGGTGAGCAGGTGATTGCACCTCAGCCGGGACCCTTCGATCGCCAACTGCAGGAGAAGCGGGCAGCTCGCGCCGAGCGTGATCTGGCGTTGCTGGGCAAGGTCAACCCGCTGGCGCTGGAGGAGTTCGCTGCGCTGGAGGAACGGCACCAGTTCCTGGCCACCCAGTTGGAGGATCTGAAGAACACCCGGCGCGACCTGATGACGGTGGTCAAGGAGGTCGACGACCGGATCCTGGAGGTGTTCACCGCGGCGTACCGCGATGTCGAGCGGGAGTTCGCGGTGGTGTTCGCGACGCTCTTTCCCGGCGGTGAGGGAAGGCTGGTGCTGACCGACCCCGATGACATGCTGATGACCGGAATCGACATCGAGGCCAGGCCTCCCGGCAAGAAGGTCAAGCGGCTGTCGTTGCTCTCCGGCGGCGAGAGATCGCTGACCGCGGTGGCCCTGTTGGTGGCGATCTTCCGGGCCCGACCGAGCCCGTTCTATGTGATGGACGAGATCGAGGCGGCGCTCGACGACGTCAACCTGGGCCGGTTGATCGGGTTGATCGGCGAGCTGCGCTCCAGCAGCCAGATCATCATCATCACCCACCAGAAGCGCACCATGGAGGTCGCCGACGCGCTCTACGGGGTCACCATGCGCGGGGACGGGATCACCCAGGTGATCAGCCAGCGATTGCGCGACGACACCGACGAGGCCGACCGCATGCTGTGAACGACAACCGGGGGTTGACAGCATCACCGGGTACCGTACGGTTCGTGTTTCGTCGACTCGCAGTAGTGGCTGCCCCGATCATCGTGGTTCTCGCGGCGTGTACTCCCGCTCCCAGCCCCTCCACCGGAGCGTCCGCCACCGGCTCGTCCGGGACGAGTAGCAGTCCCTCGAGCGCGGCATCCTCGACCAGCCCGACCCCGAGCCCCACTCCGACCACCACGAAGCCACCGGCACCCACCAAGAAGGTGCACGTCTCACTGCTGGAGAACGACGGTGGCCAGTACGGCGTCGGAATGCCGATCATCGCCTGGTTCGATCGGGCGCCCACCAATGCCAAGGCGTTCGCGGCCGCCACCACGGTGACCGTCAACGGCAAGCCGATCACCGGTGGCTGGTACTTCGAACACACCCTGCACGCCGGCTCTGCCCTCGAGGGTCACTACCGACCTGCGACGTACTGGCCGGCTCACGCGAAGATCGAGATGAACCTGCCGGTGGCAGGTGTGACCGCCGGTACCGGGCTGTCCTTCGACAACAGCCTGACGTTGTCCATGACCACCGGTGCCGCGAACCTGCTCACCGTCGACGCCCACACACTGCAGATGACGGTGAAGTCGGACAACCGGGTGTACGGCACCTTCCCGGTGTCACTGGGAGCCTCGAACACGCCCACCGCCCGCGGCACGAAGGTGATCATGGAGAAGGGCGCCGACATCTCGATGACCGGCCCGGGCTACTTCGATCCGCACGTGCAGTGGACGCAACGCCTCACCTACGGCGGCGAGTACCTGCACTCGGCGCCTTGGAACGTCGGCAACCTTGGTGTTCGGAGCACCTCGAACGGGTGTACCAACCTGTCACCGGCCGTGGCCAAACAGCTGTTCGGCTTCTTGGAGATCGGCGACGTGGTGAGCTTCCCCAACGCCAACGGCCCCCAGATGCAGCTCGGTCAGGGTTACGGCGACTGGAACGTCCCGTGGACCAGCTGGCTGACCGGCGGGGTGCTCAAGACTGCCTGAGCGGATTTCACCCTTGATGCGAATGGCTGACAGGATGCTGTGGTGCTAGCAATCATCATCACGGTCGTCGTCCTGCTCGTGATCGCCGGCGGACTACTGGTCGGCCTCGTCCGGGGCAGGGTCGGCGGTGACCGGTCCGCCGTACCGCCGCCTCAGCGGCCCGATCTGCTCGACGGGTCAGCTTCCGCGGTGGCGGACTCGCCCGTCGTCGCCCCGCCCGTCACGGCGGACTCTCCGGTCGTGGCCCCGGCCCCGGTCACCGCCCCCGCGCCGGAGTTGCCGCAGCTCGACGTACCGGAACCGACGGCTGGCCGGATGCAGCGACTGCGCGCCCGGCTTGCCCGCTCGCAGACCTCACTGGGGCGGGGGCTGCTGGCGGTGCTGGCCCGGGACCGGCTGGACGAGCAGGCCTGGGAAGAGATCGAGGAGTCGTTGCTGACCGCCGACGTCGGCGTGAGCTCTACCACCGAGATCGTGCAGCGCTTGCGGAGCCGGACCCAGGTACTGGGAACCCGCGATCCCGGGCAGTTGCGCACCATGCTGACCGAAGAGCTCGTCACTGCGCTGCGGCCCGAGCTGGACCGCACGCTGCACACCACCTCGGCGACGGGTGTGCCCGCGGTGGTGATGGTCGTCGGAGTGAACGGCACGGGAAAGACGACTACGTGCGGCAAACTGGCCCGGGTGCTGGTCGCCGATGGCCGAACCGTCCTGCTGGGCGCTGCGGACACCTTCCGGGCCGCCGCGGCCGACCAGTTGCAGACCTGGGGCTCCCGGGTGGGCGCGGACACGATCCGCGGTCCGGAGGGCGGCGACCCGGCGAGCGTGGCCTTCGAGGCGGTGAAGGCCGGTCGGGCGGCCGGCGTCGACACGGTGCTGATCGACACTGCCGGTCGGCTGCACACCAAGGTCGGCCTGATGGACGAGCTGGGCAAGGTCAAGCGGGTCATCGAGAAACTCGGCCCGATCGACGAGACCCTGCTGGTGCTGGACGCGACGACCGGACAGAACGGCCTGACCCAGGCGCGGGTGTTCCTCGAGGTGGCCGAAGTGACCGGGGTCGTGCTCACCAAGCTCGACGGGACGGCCAAGGGGGGCATCGTCATCAGCGTGCAGGCGGAGCTGGGCGTGCCGGTCAAGCTGATCGGTCTGGGCGAGGGCGTCGATGACCTGGCGCCGTTCGATCCCGCGCAGTTCGTCGACGCGTTGCTCGGATGAAGGCCCTTTTCAAGGCTGGTCCCGGGCCCGGCTTCGAGCTGGTGGACCGGCCCGAGCCGATGCCCGCACCGACCGAGGTCAAGATTCGGGTGCTGCGGACCGGGCTGTGCGGTACCGACCTGCACATCGAGGCCTGGGATGCCTGGGCGCAGGGCGAGATCAGGACGCCGCTGGTACCGGGTCACGAATTCTTCGGTGAGGTCGTCGAGGTGGGTTCCGCGGTGCGCGACGTCGCGGTGGGCGACCGGGTGTCCGGTGAGGGCCATGTGGTGTGCGGAATCTGTCGCAACTGCCGTGCCGGTCGACGCCAGATGTGCATCCGAACCGTCAGCGTCGGGGTGCACCGCGACGGCGCGTTCGCCGAGTTCGTGGTGCTGCCCGAGAGCAACGTCTGGGTGCATCCACCGGACCTGGACCCCGATCTAGGTGCCATCTTCGATCCGCTCGGCAACGCCGTACACACCGCCCTCAGCTTTCCGATGACCGGAGAGGACGTCCTGATCACCGGTGCCGGCCCGATCGGCCTGATGGCCGCCGCCATCGCCCGCCACATCGGCGCTCGGTTCGTCGTGATCACCGATGTCAGTGCCCCGCGCCTGGAACTCGCCGCTCGGATGGGGGTCGACGTGGCACTGGACATCTCCACCGCCACCATCGCCCAGGCGCAGACCCAGCTCGGCATGCGGGAGGGATTCGACATCGGCCTGGAGATGTCCGGCCATCCGTCCGCGCTGCCCGACATGATCGCCAACATGAACCACGGTGGTCGGATCGCGATGCTGGGGTTGCCCAGTGAACAGATCACCGTCGACTGGGCACGGGTGGTCACCCACATGCTCACCATCAAGGGCATCTACGGGCGGGAGATGTTCGAGACCTGGTACGCCATGGGCGCGATGCTGTCATCGTCTGCCCCGCTACGCTCGGCGATCGCGGCGGTGATCACCGATCGTTTCCCGGCGACGGACTGGGCCACGGGTTTCGCGACCGCCCGGGCCGGCATCGGTGGCAAGGTCGTCCTGGACTGGTCGGACGTCTGATACGTCCGCGAGCCGACGGGCTTGCGGCATAAGGAGAATCCCATGTACGGCAGCATCCGTGAGCACTTGGCCGGCACCATCGACGAGATCCGCCAGGCGGGCCTCTACAAGAACGAGCGGCAGATCTCCTCGGCGCAGTCAGCGCACATCACCGCCGGCGGCGCTCCGGTGCTCAATTTCTGTGCGAACAACTACCTCGGTCTGGCAGATCATCCGGCTATCGAGGCCGCGGCCAAGCAGGCCATCGACGACTGGGGCTTCGGACTGGCCAGCGTCAGGTTCATCTGCGGCACCCAGACTCCGCATCTGGAGCTCGAGCAACGGGTCTCGCAGTTCCTGCAGACCGAGGCGACGATTCTGTTCTCGTCCTGCTTCGACGCAAACGGCGGGGTGTTCGAGACGCTCTTCGGCGAGCCGGACGCGATCATCTCCGACGAGCTGAACCACGCCTCGATCATCGACGGCATCCGACTCTCCAAGGCGCAACGGTTCCGGTACCGCAACCGCGACATGGCCGACCTGCAGGCGCAGCTCGAGGCTGCGGCCGGGGCCCGCCACCGGGTCATCGTCACCGACGGTGTCTTCTCGATGGACGGTTACCTCGCCCCGTTGGCCGACATCTGCGAGCTGGCCGAGCGCTACGACGCCCTGGTCATGGTGGACGACTCGCATGCCGTCGGCTTCATCGGCGCCACCGGCCGCGGCACTCCCGAGCTGGCCGGTGTCTCGGACCGGGTGGATATCTACACCGGCACCTTCGGCAAGGCCCTCGGTGGCGCCTCCGGCGGCTACGTCAGTGGCCGGGCCGAGATCGTGGAACTGCTGCGTCAGCGGTCGCGGCCGTACCTGTTCTCCAACACGGTCGCGCCCGCGGTGGTGGCCGGCACCCTCGCGGCGTTGGAGCTCATCGACGCCAGTGCGGGCGGTCGGCGCGCCCTGACGGAGAACGCGGCACTGTTTCGCAGCCGCATGACCGACGAGGGCTTTCAGCTGCTGGACGGCCAGCATCCGATCGTGCCGGTGATGTTCGGCGACGCCAGCCTCGCGGCCGCCATCGCCGAGCAGATGCTGTCGCTGGGGGTCTACGTGGTGGCTTTCAGCTATCCGGTCGTCCCCAACGGCAAGGCCCGGATCCGGGTGCAGCTCTCTGCTGCGCACTCGGCCGCCGACATCGAGACCTGCGTTCAGGCGTTCGTCGCCGCGCGGTCGCAGGTAGCCACCTGACCCGGTGTCGTCGGCCTGGCCAGGGCGAGGGGTGGTAGCGGGGGCCGTGTGGTCATAGGGGCCGTGTTGTCACGGGGCTGTGTTGTCAGCGGCCGTGTAGCTGACGGGCCGGCGAGCTCAGGCTCCCGGTGCGAGTCCCATGTCCTGGTAGATGCCGAGCGGGTTGCCCCAGGGGTCCGTCAGGTTGGCGAACGTGACCAGACCGGGCAACCGCTTGATCTTGCCCGGTTCGAAACCCTTCGCAGCCAGCACCTGCACCGACTTCTCGATGTCGTCGACCTTCAGCCGCAACCGGAAGGACGAGGGGGCGATCTCTTCGCGTCCGGTGGCGAGTTGCAGCCAGGCTCCCGGTGAGATCTCCCACTCGTAGAAATCCGGGTCAGGACCCATATCGGGATCTCGCCCGATGAGAGCGCAGTAGAAGGCCAGTGCCGCCTCGCGGTCGCCGACGTGGATCGCGATGGTCAGTCCGTGAACGCTCATCTCGGTCATACCGCGACCCTAATCCATGGTCGTCCGGCACTCGGCGCGCAGGACGCCCAGCGGTCGGTCTCCGCCGTCGGGCGGCAGCTCAGCCAGCTCCGAAAAGGTTCAGCGAGGCGACTGCGCGGCGCAGCGCGTCGGTGGCATCGACCAAAGACCGTCGGACTCCGGAATCCAGCGCCGGCTCGTCCAGGGCCCGTTCGGCCAGCTCGAGGGTGGATCGGTCCGCCGCGCTGGCCGGGTAGGCGAGCAGGACGGTCTGGGACAGCGCCCAGCCCTGCCGGTGTTCGGCTGTTCGTGGCAGCTCGGTGAAGAATCGCGCCACGTACGGCGCGGTGAGCTCGGTCTGGTTGGGCTGGAAGAAACCTTCGGCGGTGGCGTACAGCTCATGGGCCGGCGTGTCCGAGGGTTTGGTCAACATCTTCCAGGCTGCCTGCTTGGCTGCCGGATCGGCCAACATGGCACGCGCCCGGGCCGCGTGGCCGGAACCTGCTGTGCTGAGGTCGTTGGCCAGCTCCGCCCCGATGAGCTCGGCATCGGCTGCGCCGAGGACCGCCAGTCGTTCGATCAGTGACCATCGGATCTCCGCATCGACGGCCAGGCCATCCGGTGCCGGTCGGGACCCGCCCGCAACGGAGGACGGGCCGTTCAACCAGCCACGCAGCAGCGCAACGTCGGTGGGCGTGCGCAGCAACGATCGTGCCGCGATCAACTGCAGGTCCGACCCTGCCGGTGCGCCGGCCAGCAGCAGTTGGCTGAGCTCTGCGACCCTGGCCTGCCGCGCGGGCCGCTGGGCGACGGGGGAGTACCTGGCCGACAGCTGCTCGTCGGCGAACCGGAGCAGGTCGCCCACGATGGTCTGCTCGGACTCGGCAGGCAGGTTGCTCACGATCAGGTCGAGCGCCACAGCCGGGTCGAGATCGGCCGAACGAACCGCATCACGGAGCGCGTTGTAGATCACCACGCGGGTCAGACCGTCCTGCACCGCGGGCAGCAACCGGTCCACCGCCTGCCATCCGTCGACCCCGAAGCGGAGCTTGGCCCACGAGTCGTCCCGGGAATCCGCGACTGCCAACAGCACCGGTGCCGGTGCGGACAGCGTGATCTCGGCTGCTCCGATCGTGACGGGTTCGTCAAG
>JBBQFE010000024.1:0-13853 GCA_038321605.1 Mycobacteriales bacterium
TCAACGCTCGCATCCGGCCGGATGCCCTCGTCCCGGTCCGCTGTGAGCCCGTCGGAGCGCACGATCATCGGCTCGTAGAAGCCGTCGTTCCAGGCCTGGTCGGCCAGTCGATGTGACCTGGCGGCGAATTCGTCCTGCCGCTCCCGGCTGATCCCGAACTTCTGCTGGAGCTGTTCGTTCGCCTCGCCCAGCGAGACCGTCCACTCCGCGGGCATCCGGGAGTTGACCAGGCGCCAGCCGAGCGTCGTGGACACCAGCGTGGCATCCCCGACCGGGAAGCCGCGGGTGGGTTTGGGCAGCACCCAGGGGGCGCGGCTCATCGATTCCACGCCGGCGGCGATCGCGATCGCAGCATCGCCGGTCTCGATCAGTCGGGAGGCGACCATCGCGGCGTCCAGGCTGGAACCGCACAGTCGGTTGATCGTGGTGGCCGGAACCGAGACGGGCAGGCCGGCCAGCAACGTCGCCATCCGTCCGACGTTGCGGTTGTCCTCGCCCGCGCCGTTGGCATTGCCCATCACGACCTCACCGACCAGCGCCGGGTCCAGGCCGGGCGCGCGCGACAGGAGTCCGGACAGCGCGGTGGCGGCGAGGTCGTCCGGCCGGAGGCCCGCCAGCGCGCCACCGTAACGCCCGAACGGGGTCCGGACGGCCGCATAGACGTAGCTGTCAGTTCGTGAGTCGGTCATGGTGTTTACACAATAGGGGCCGGTGACAGCTGGCAGTTGCCCGTGGTGATGAGTGGCCGCCAGGGCAGATCTGGCGGGACCAGGGTGTGTGATGCATTAGAATCGGCTCGCTTGGTACCTCGGTGAAACAACACCTGCTGGGTACGAAGGCAAAGGAGTTGAACATGCTAGGTCTCATCATCACCCTGATCATCGTGGGCCTCATCGCTGGTGCGGTGGCCCGACTGCTGGTCCCCGGCAAGCAGAACCTGTCCATCCCGGCCACCATCGTGATCGGCATCGTCGGATCGTTCGTCGGTGGCTTCCTGGGCTACCTGATCTTCCACAAGGACAGCAGCAACGGCTTCTTCCAGCCGTCCGGCCTGCTCGGGTCCATCATCGGCGCCGTGATCGTGCTGCTGCTGTGGCTCAAGTTCGGCGACCGTAGCTCGGTACGCAACTAGTTCTCGAAGCCGACCGACCCGAGCAATCGGGGTGAGTCGGAGTTCAACTCGGCGGGACCTGCATTTTGCGGGTTCCGCCTTGTTGCGTTTCGGGGTACGGCCCATGCGTGGAGCGCAACCGTCAGCGTGACCCGACCGTCAGAGATCTCCCAGCGCCCGTACGGGTGATTCCACGCAGTCGGCCACGAGACGCAGGAAGCCCCCGGCGGTACCACCGTCACACACCCGGTGATCGAAGGTGAGCGTGAGCTGCGTGAGCTTGCGGACGGCCAACGAGCCATCCACCACCCAGGGCCTGTCGATGATCCGGCCCAGCCCGAGGATGGCGACCTCGGGATGGTTGATGATCGCGGCCGAGCCGTCCACGCCGAACACCCCGTAGTTGTTCACGGTGAAGCTGCCGCCGGTGAGATCGGGTGAGGTGAGGGTGCCCGCCCGCCCCGCGGCGGTGTGCCGCGACAGCGCCGCCGACAGCTCGCGGGTGCTCAATCGCTCAGCACCCTTGATCACCGGCACGACCAGGCCGCGTTCGGTCTGGGCCGCGAAACCGAGATTCACCTGCGAAGTGAGGACGATCTCGTCCTGCTCCACCCGTCCGTTGAGCTCGGGGTAACGCCGCAGCCCGAGCACCGCGAAGCGTGCCACCAGGCCCAGGACACTCACCGGCTGGTCGGGACGTCGGGCGTTGAGTTCCCGTCGAACTGCGAGCAGCTCGGTCGCATCGACATCCACCCATACCGTTGCCTCGGGGATCTCACGCCGCGAGCGGCTGAGCTTGTCGGCAACGACTTTGCGCAGGCCACGCAGGGGAATTCGCTGTTCGACGGGGTCGGGCACCGATCCCTGCTGGTCCGCAGCATCGGGCCTGTGACCGGCCCGCGCCGTGATGGCCGCATCCACGTCACGACGCAGCACGATCCCTTCGGCACCGGTACCGGTCACCGCATCGAGATCGACACCCGACTCCCGGGCCAGTCTGCGTACCAGGGGTGAGATGACCCCGATGGCGGCTGGTGCGCCGGCCGTCGTGGCCCCCACCTCGGTCGCAGCGTCAGCCGGTGTAGCGGCCGGTGGCAGCGCGCGCCGACTGCCGCGCAGTGGACGTCGACGCCGAGCCGCCTCGGGCGCGGTGCCGTAGCCGATCAGAACGTTGCCACTCTGGAGATTGCCACTCTGGCCCTTACCGCTCTCGACATCGCCGCCGTCGACTGAGCCGCCCTTGGGTGAGCCGCCCTCGGGTGAGTCGCTGCCGGCCGCGATGGAGATCAGCGGTGCGCCGACCGCGATCAGGTCCCCGACCCTGCCGTGCAGCATGGCCACCGTTCCGGCAAAGGGAATCGGGACGTCGACGACCGCCTTCGCGGTCTCCATCTCCACCACGGTCTGATCGACGTTCACCTGGTCGCCAGGTGCCACCCGCCAGCTCACGATCTCAGCTTCGGTGAGGCCCTCGCCCAGGTCGGGCAGTCTGAAGTCGGGCATCAGCGGGGTTCCGGAAGGTCTACGGTGTCGTCCCACTGCAGCCGAGAAACCGCGTCGAGGATCCGGTCGACGTTGGGTAGGTGAAGGTGTTCGAGTTTCGGCGGCGGGTACGGGATGTCGAACCCGGTCACCCGCAGGATCGGCGCGTGCAACTGGTGAAAACACTGCTCGGTCAGCCTCGCGACCACCTCGGCACCGTAACCGGAGAAGCCCGAGGCCTCGTGGATGACCACCGCCCGCCCGGTCTTGCGAACTGATGTCGTGACCGTGGCGTCGTCGAACGGCGACAGGCTGCGCAGATCGATCACCTCTGCGTCCCAGCCCTCCTCAGCTGCCGCCTCGGCCGCTTCCAGGGCGGTGGCGACGGTTCCGCCATAGCTGATCAGGGTCACGTCGCTGCCGGTGCGCCGCACCAGTGCCTGATCGATGGCCGGACCACCGTCACTGAGTACCACGGACTCCTTCGACCAGTAACGCCGTTTGGGTTCGAGGAACACCACCGGGTCCGGGCAGTCGATGGCCTGCCTGAGCAGCGCGTACGCGTCGCCCGGTGTCGCCGGTGTGACGACCCGCAGGCCCGGCGTGTGGGTGTAGTAGGCCTCGGACGAATCACAGTGATGCTCGACGCCGCCGATCCCGCCGCCGTAAGGGATTCGCACGACGATCGGCAGCTCGATCTGCCCGCGGGTGCGGTTGCGCAGCTTTGCCAGATGGCTGGTGATCTGCTCGAAGGCCGGGTACGCGAAGGCATCGAACTGCATCTCGACCACCGGTCGCAGGCCGTTCATCGCCATGCCGATCGCGGTACCGATGATGCCCGCCTCGGCCAGCGGGGTGTCGATGACCCGGGCGTCGCCGAACCGATCGGCCAGGCCGTCGGTGACCCGGAAGACGCCGCCCAGGGTGGCGACGTCCTCGCCGAACACCAGCACCCGGCCATCGGCCGCCATCGCGTCCGCGAGTGCAGCATTGAGCGCGCCCGCCATGGTGACCACGCCGAGCTCAGTCCGTGAACCCGGTGCAGTCCGTGAACCCGGTGCAGTCCGTGAACCCGCCGGCGTTTCCGCGCCGAGCAGCGAGCTCGTCACCGCTGCGCCCGCGAGGCGTCGCGCCTGGAATCGTCGCGGCCGGAATCGTCGCGGTCGCCAGTGTCCTCGGCCGCCAGGTCGGCCAGCATCCGATCGCGCTGCGCGAGCAACGCCCGGGTCGGGGTGGCGTACACGTGGCTGAACAGGTCGGCCGGAACCGGCTCGGTGTCGACGTTCATCCGAGCACGCAGGCTTGCGGCCGCCGCCTCGGCCTCGGTGGACAGCGTGGCCAGGTCGGCGTCGTCCAGCAGGTCCTGATCACGCAGGTACTGCTCCAGCCGGGTCACCGGATCCCGTTGCAGCCACTGCTGGACCTCGGCCTGATCGCGGTACCGACCGGCGTCATCGGCGTTCGTGTGCGCCTCGATGCGGTAGGTCATCGCCTCGATCAGGGTCGGCCCCTGTCCGGTGGCACCGGCGGTCACTGCGGCCTGGATCACCGCGAAGACCGCGGCCGGGTCGTTGCCATCCACTCGGACCGAGGCCATGCCGTAGCCGATGCCCTTGTGCGCCAGCGACGGTGCCGCGGTCTGCTTGGCCAGCGGGACGCTGATCGCGTATCCGTTGTTCTGCACCAGGAACACCACCGGTGCCTTCCAGACGGCGGCGAAGTTCAGGGCCTCGTGGGTGTCGCCCTCGCTGGTCGCACCATCGCCGAGCATGACCAGCGCGACGGTGTCCTCGCCCTTGAGGGTCGCCGCCTGGGCCAACCCCACGGCGTGCAGGGTATTGGTGGCCAGCGGCGTGCACTGTGGCGCGACCCGGTGCAGGTACGGGTCGTAACCGCAGTGCCAGTCACCGCGCAGCAGGGTGAGCACCCCGACGGGGTCGATGCCGCGGGTGACCAGCGCCATCGAATCGCGGTAGGTGGGGAACAGCCAGTCCTGGGTGCGTAGCGCGAGCACCGCTGCGACCTGGCAGGCCTCTTGGCCGCGGGCCGACGGGTAGACCGCCAGCCGCCCCTGTTTGGTCAGCGCAGTTGCCTGGCTGTCGAACCGCCTGCCGAGCACCATCGCGCGGTGCAACGCCAGCAGAGTGCCTTCGTCGGGCATCTGCAGGCTGCTGTCGGGGTCGCGGCGACCGTCGGGGTCGCGGCGACCGTCGGCATCGAGCAACCGCAGCGGTTCGCAGCTCGGTAGCAGCGAACGAGCGGCGGCCCCGGCGGGGGTGAGGGTGTCGGTCACGGTCGGTTCGCGGCCCTTCCTGAGCTGTGGGGTTCCGATGCTGCTGTCGGGACACCCATCGTCCGAGCATCAGCACAATTCGTCTACATTGCTCGCGGGATTCAAGACATCTGGCGCGACCGCGGTCTAAGATCGGCGATTATGTCTGATGAGGTTCCTGGTGGCAGCGCTCCCGATGGACGTTCTGCAGAGCTTGATGCAACCGACCACGCGATCGTCGCCGCGCTGCGCGCAGAGGGTCGGCTGTCGATGCGGGCGTTGGCAGAGCAGCTGCACATCTCCCGAGCCGGCGCGTACGCGCGCACCGAACGGCTGCACCGCCTCGGCGTGATCACCGGCTACACGGCGACCGTCGACCCGCAGAAGGTCGGCTACGGCCTGACCGCCTACGTCTACCTCAAGATCAGTCAGCACTCCTGGAAGTCGGTGCGCCAACAGATCATGGCCACCCCCGAGGTCGAGCACGCGGCGCTGGTGTCCGGTGAGAACGACCTGGTGCTGCTGGTGCGTACGGTCGACGCGGTCAGCCTGCGCGAACTGGTGCTCGACCGGTTGCAGGCGATGCCCGACGTGTTGTCCACCCAGACCGTGTTGATCTTCGACGAGCTGCCCCGGCGCTGAGGCGTTGCGCTGGGGTCAGTGCGGCGCGCTCGGCAGGCTGTACAGATCGAGCCGGCGAACCAGATGATCGACCATCTCCGGCTCCACGCCGCGCTCGGAGCGAGCCTGCAGCAGCGACTCCCGCGCGGCGGTGAGCATCTGCTGCAGGCCGGTCAGGAACTGCTCGCGATCACGGGCCCGGTCCTCGGCCAGCTCCGGGTGCCGGTCACCACCGAGTTGCGGACGCAGCCGCGACAGCATGTCGGTGGGAAAGGCGTTAAGCCGGTCCCAGACCTCGACGTGAAAGTCCATCTCGTCCTGCAGGTGGTTGAGGGCTTCGGCCGCGGCGTGAGCGGCGCGCTCGATCAGTACCAGTTCCTCGTCGTCGCCGTCGTTGGGCAGCGCTCGCACCTTGAGCACCTTGACCAGGCTTGGCAGGGTGACGCCCTGCAGCACCAGGGTGACCAGCACGACGGCGAACGCGATGAACAGGATGCGGTCGCGCGCCGGGAACTCCGCTCCCGAGTCGACCGTGGTGGGAATCGCCAGCGCCAGCGCCACCGTCGCCACCCCGCGCATCCCGGCCCACCAGACGACCACCGTCTCCTGCCAGCCGATCGGCACGTCCGTGCCGCGTTGGCGTTGCAGGCGCCGGGTGTCCCGCCGGCCGCTGAGTGCGTCGTCGAGCGCGCCGGCCTGTAGCCGGTGATAAAACCGCCGGGTGAGCAACACCGAGGGCAGCAGGTAGATCAGGCGTACCGCGACCACGACGCCCACCACCGCGGCCGTCTCGCCGATCAGGTGGGTCCACGGCACGTCCAGGGCCAGGAACGCGGTCTGGAACTCCAGGCCGACGAGGCCGAAGGCGATACCGGTCACCAGCGTTTCGGTCATTGCCCAGAAGACATCGGTGGTGAGCCGCCCCTGCGAGTCGCCGGCATCCACCGGGCGCGAGACGGAGTACAGCGTGTAGACGAGGACGGCCAGCACGCCCGAGCCGTGGATCTCTTCGGCGGCGACGTAGGCAGCAGTGGGCGCCAGGATAGAGATCAGCACCTGCGGCCGGGGATCTGAGGTGCCAAGCAGCCCGATCAACCGGGTGACCCCCCAGCCGAACGCGAAGCCTACGACCAGGGCCAGCACCGCGGCCAGCAGCAGCTTGAGCGCGGCATCACCGGGTGAGAACGATCCGCCGACCACGGCGGCGATCGCCACCTGATAGAGCACCAGGGCTGCCACGTCGTTGAACAGGCCCTCGCCTTCGAGCATCGACACCAGCCGCCGGGGTAGGTGCAACTTGCTCGCGATCGCGGTGGCGGCGACCGGATCGGGTGGCGAAACGAGGGCGCCCAGTGCCACCGCGCCGGCGATCGAGATGCCGGGAACCACCCGGGAGGCGACGAAGGCCACCACGGCGGTGGTCAGCATGACCAGTGCCACCGCGAGCAGCAGGATCGGGCCGGCGTTGGAGGCCCACTGCCGCCAGGACGTCCGGCGGGCCGCCGCGTACAGCAGCGGGGGCAGCACAATCGGCAGGATCAGCTCGGGCTCCACATGCACCTGTGGCACCTGGGGGATCGCCGCCAGCAGGATGCCGAACACCGTGACCAGCACCGGCCAGGGCAGGTTGATCCGACTGGCAACGGGTATCAGGACAGCCGTCGCAAAGATGACGGCGGCCACCAGGCCGAGTTGTTGCATGCTTCACCTCCGCCCTGCCCAAGCTACCGGGCGGGCCGTCCGGCCCGAGACACTCGCCAGTAACCCCTGCGGGGCCGCGACGGATCAGGGCTGCAGGATCGTGCGGACGTCCTCCAGTACCGACACGTCCTCGATGGTCGAGGGGACCGCAGCATTCTGCCCGTCGGCGATCTGGCGCATCGTGGCCCGCAGGATCTTGCCGGAGCGGGTCTTCGGCAAACCCGACACCACATCCACCGCGGCCAGCGAGGCGATCGCCCCGACCTCGGACCGCACCAGCGAGCGCAGCTCGGCTGCCAGCTCGTCCGCGCTGCCCGCATAACCCGCCTTCGTGACGACCAGTGCCCGGGGCACCTGGCCCTTGAGCGGATCGTGCACACCGATCACGGCGCATTCGGCCACCGCGGGGTGCGAGGCGATGGCAGCTTCGATCTGGCCGGAGGACAGCCGGTGGCCGGCCACGTTCATCACGTCATCGGTGCGGCCCAGCACGAAGAGGTATCCGTCGGCGTCGACGTAGCCACCGTCGCCGCTGAGGTAGTAGCCGTCGTGCGCCGACAGGTAGGAGTCGACGAACCGCTGGTCGTCGCCCCAGATGGTGCTGAGCGTTCCCGGCGGCAGCGGCAGCCTGATACAGATGGCGCCCTCGACGTTGCGGGCAACCTCGTGTCCGGAGTCGTCCAGCACCCGGACGTCGTAGCCCGGCACGGCGACAGTGGGCGAACCGGCCTTGATCGGCATCGGGGCCAGGCCGCGCAGGTTGGCGGCAATCGGCCAGCCGGTCTCGGTCTGCCACCAGTGATCGACCACCGGCACCCCGACGTGCGCCGTTGCCCACTCGTAGGTGTCGGGGTCCAGCCGCTCGCCGGCGAGGAACAGCGTCGACAGGCTGCTCAGGTCGTACCGTTCGATGAATTCGCCGTCCGGGTCGGCCTTCTTCAGTGCACGGATGGCGGTCGGCGCGGTGAACAGCGCCTTGACGCGATGGTCCTCGATGAGTCGCCAGAACGCTCCGGCGTCGGGCGTTCCCACCGGCTTGCCCTCGTACAGCACGGTCGTCGCGCCCACCAGCAGCGGCGCGTAGACGATGTAGGAATGGCCGACGACCCACCCGACGTCGCTGGCCGTCAGCATCACCTCGCCGGGGCCGACGTCGTAGATGTTGGTCATGGACCAGCGCAGCGCCACCGCGTGCCCGCCGTTGTCCCGGACCACGCCCTTCGGCTTTCCGGTGGTTCCGGAGGTGTACAGGATGTACAGCGGATCGGTGGCGGCGACCTCGACACACTCCGTCGGCTGGATCGCTGACGAGCGCATCACCTCGGCATAATCCAGGTCCCGGTCGGTCGTCGCCGCGACGGCCTGCGGCCGCTGCAGGATGATGCACCGGTCGGGCGTGTGCTCGGACAGCTCGATTGCCTTGTCCAGCAGGGGTTTGTACTCGATCACCCGGGTGGGTTCGATGCCGCAGGACGCCGAGACGATCACCGTGGGCCGGGCATCGGTGATCCGCGCGGCGAGCTCGTGCGCGGCGAAGCCACCGAACACCACCGAGTGCACCGCGCCGATCCGGGCACAGGCGAGCATCGAGACGACCGCCTCGGGGATCATCGGTAGGTAGATCAGCACCCGGTCGCCCTTGCCCACGCCCAGTGCCCGCAGCACACCGGCGAACTTCGCGGTCTGCTCGGTCAGTTCGGCGTAGCTGAAGCGGCGGGTGGTGCCGGTGACGGGGGAGTCGTAGATGAGCGCGGTCTGGTCTGCGCGGCCGAGCGCGACATGCCGGTCGAGGGCGTTGAAGCAGGTGTTGAGCACGCCGTCGGGGAACCAGCGGTACATCGGGGCCGCGGTGTCATCCAGCGCTACGGTGGGCGCTGAGATCCAGTGCACGTCCCTGGCTGCGGTCAGCCAGAAGTCCTCGGGGTCCTGCTGGCTGCGGCGGTAGACCTCGGTGTAGTCCTCCCGCGGGTGATCGTCCCTGGCTGCGGTCATCGGACGGCTCCCTCCGGTGCGTGGACCGGATCCACGTCGTTGGGCTCAACCGTAGTCGCGAAATCACCTCGCTCCCGGATAGTGAAGAACGACAGTGCGGCGACCAGGCAGAGGGCGCCCGCGGTGAGCCACGCGATCCGGTAGTCACCGGTGTGCGCGCGGATGGAGCCGGCGAAGGTGGCGGCGATGCCGGCCCCGACCATGTGCGAGGCGTAGACCCAGCCGAACACCACGCCGGAGCGCTGCACCCCGAAATGCTCACGGCACAGCGCCACCGTGGGCGGGACGGTGGCGACCCAGTCGAGGCCGTAGAACACGATGAACAGGAAGAGCGGCGGGTCGACCGTGGCGCCGAGCACCGTGGGCACGATGAGCAGCGACAGGCCGCGCAGGCCGTAGTAGGCGAGCAACAGGTTCCGCGGGTCGACCCGGTCGGTCAACCAGCCCGAGCCGACCGTGCCCACGATGTCGAAGATGCCGATCAGCGCCAGCAGATTTGCCGCGGTGGTGGGTGGCATCCCGTGGTCGTGCGCGGCGGGAATGAAATGCGAGCCGATCAGGCCGTTGGTCGACCAACCGCAGATGAAGAACGTGCCCATCAGGACCCAGAAGGTCCAGCTGTGGCTGACCTGGCGCAGGGTCTGGATCGCCAGCCGCGCGGGTCGGTCGGTCCTGATCTCGGAATCCACCCAGTCCGGTCCGGCGCCGTAGGGGCGTTCCCCGATCGCTGTGGGGGAGTCAGCCAGCAGCCACAGCACCAGGGGCACCAGCAGCACCGCGAAGACGGCGACCACCGCGACGGCGGTTCGCCAGCCGTGCCGGGCGATCAGCTGTGCCATCAGCGGCAGGAACACCAACTGGCCGGTGGAGGAGGCGGCCGAGAAGATGCCGGTGACCAGTCCGCGCCGGGTCACGAACCACCGGTTGGCGATGATCGCCCCGAACACCAGTGCCATCGAACCGGTGCCGACGCCGATCAGCAGCCCCCAGGCCAGCACCAGTTGCCAGGAGTCGCGCATCAGGATGGTTGCCAGGCAGCCGAGGGTGACCAGCATGAGTGAGAGCGCGACGATCCGGCGGACGCCGAACTTCAACATCAGTGCCGCGGCGAACGGCGCCGTCAGGCCGTAGACCACGAGGTTGACGGTGATCGCGAAGGACGTGATCGACCGCGACCAGCCGAACTCGTGCTCCAGCGGCTCCAGCAACACCCCGGTGGACGAGCGGAAGGCCGCTGAGGCGATCAGGGCCAGGAACGTCACTCCCGCCACCAGCCACCCGCGATGGATCCGTCGCGGGGGTCGGTTGGATTCTTGAACCAGGGTCACCCGCCCATCATGCCGGTAGGGCCGGGTTCAGGTCAGTCCGATATCGGACGACGGTCATCAAGATCCCGCCGCGCGAGCCCAGCGACAGCGCAAGGGCCGCCAGCGGCGAGCGTTAGTCCAGGGCGACGGCCAGGTCCGCGTCGGTCGCGGCAACAACCTCGTCCACGGTCACCCCGGGAGCGGTCTCGCGCAGCACCAGGCCGTCGGCGGTCACGTCGATGACAGCGAGATCGGTGATGATCTGTTGCACGCATCGCTTACCGGTAAGGGGCAAACTGCATTCGCGGACGATCTTCGCCGTGCCGTCCTTCGCGGTGTGCTCCATCATCACGATGACCCTGCGGGCGCCGTGCACCAGGTCCATCGCACCGCCCATGCCCTTGATCATCTTTCCGGGGATGGTCCAGTTGGCCAGGTCGCCGTTGGCACCGACCTGCATCGCACCCAGGATCGCGACGTCGATGTGGCCGCCCCGGATCATCCCGAACGACAGCGCGGAATCGAAGAAGGACGCCCCCGGAAGCAGCGTCACCGTCTCTTTGCCGGCGTTGATCAGGTCCGCGTCGACATCCTCCTCGAGGGGATAGGGACCCACGCCGAGAATGCCGTTCTCCGACTGTAGAACCAGGTGAATGCCGTCTGGAACGTAGTTGGGAACGAGGGTGGGCAGTCCGATGCCGAGATTGACGTACTGGCCGTCGGACAGCTCGCGGGCGACTCGGGCCGCCAGCTCGGTGCGTGTCAGTGCCATCTCAGACTCCCCGCTCGCGGACGGTGCGCTTCTCGATCTTCTTACCCGACAGGCCCACCTCCACCACCCGCTGGACGAACACCCCGGGCGTGTGGACCTGCGCTGGATCCAGCTCGCCCGGCTCGACGAGCTCTTCCACCTCGGCGATGGTGATCCGACCGGCCATCGCGCAGAGCGGGTTGAAATTCTGCGCGGACGAGGCGTAGATCAGGTTGCCGTGCCGGTCACCGCGAGCGGCGCGCACGAGCGCGAAATCGGTGACGATCGCCTCTTCGAGGACGTAGTCGCGACCACCGAAGTTCCTGGTCTCCTTGGGCGGCGAGGCGACGGCGACACTGCCATCGGCGTTGTACCGCCAGGGCAGCCCACCATCAGCGACCAGGGTGCCCACACCGGCCGGCGTGAAGAAGGCGGGGATGCCGGCACCGCCTGCGCGTAATCGTTCGGCCAGGGTTCCCTGCGGCGTCAGTTCGAGTTCGAGCTCGCCGGCCAGGTACTGCCGTGCGAACTCGCGGTTCTCCCCGACGTACGAACCGATGGTGCGGCCGATGCGACCAGCCACCAGCAGCATGCCCAGGCCCGCCTCGTCGATCCCACAGTTGTTCGAGACGGTGTGCAACCCGCTCGCGCCGGTGGCCAGCACCGCCTCGATCAGCACGTGCGGGATCCCGCAGAGGCCGAAACCTCCTACTGCGATCGACGCCCCGTCCGCGATGTCGGCGACTGCTTCAGCTGCAGATGTCACGACCTTGTCCACGTGGCATACCTCCCTGGGTCAACCGGCCCGGTCCGGGCTCGTGCGGTCAGCGTCAACGTCGACCGGTCGTCAAGGTCTATCACCTCACCACGGTCACCTGTTCGGAGATCACCCGCGCGGCCATCTTCTCCGGATCAGGATTTCGCACCAGGACGGTCGAGCCACCCACCGCCAGCGGCGCCAGCAGGGCCAGTAGCCAGGCTGCGGCGCCGAACTCCGCGCCGGAATACAGCAGCCGTCCAGCGTTGGCCAACCCCGCCTCCGCGGCCAGTTCCCCGGCCTGGACGGCGAGCTGGCTGCGGCTCACGCCGTCCAGCGCGGGCAGCGAGGCGGTCGCCTGGGCCCGCACCGAGTTCCAGTTGTCAGGCTGTGGACGGGCCGCTGCTGCGTAGTCGAGCGCGCCGGGCGGGGGTTCGGCGGATCTGGCCATCGACAGCAGTGATACGGCGAAGATGTCATCCACATCGGGCAGTTCCAGCCCTGCCAGCGTGGGCGCATCGCCGAAGACGACGTCCGCCGATGCGGGGTCGGTTACCACTTCCAGTCCGGCGAACCACGCCCCGAACAGGATCGGGGCAGCGAGCCAGTGCACCGGCAGGGTCACGAACACCCGTTGCCCGGGGACAGCGCCGACCTCATCGGTCAGCAGGAAATGTGTCTTGGCTATCCAGTTCGCCACGGACTTCGCCGACAGCTCGGCTCGCTCGCCGGTGGCGTCGTCGTAGAAGGTGATCAGCGGGCGCCCCGGATCAGCAGCCAACCGGCCGGCGAACAGCGCCTCGGGGGTGGTGCTGGCGGGTTCTGGGGTCATCTAGTTGATGCAGCCGGCGGCGATCTGCTGAGCGGTGCCGGTGGTCGCCGCCGCGGAGGTCGGTGCTGCGGACGTGGGCGCCGTGGTCGGTGTCGTGGCCGGCATCAGCGACTTGACCTGTACGCCGTTGTTGCCCAGCACCAGCGTCACCGTGCTCACCGCGGCCGACTGCTCCATGACGGCCTGCGGAACCTGAGCCTGCACCGCCTTGGCGGCGGCCTCAAGGCCCTTCGGGTAGCGGATGGTGGTCTTGTCCAGCACGTCGGAGGTTGCCGCCGGCAGGACGGTCTTGAAGCCGACCTTGCGCAAGGCCGCGGCGTTGGTGACCTCGACGCCGTTGGAGTTGGTGTCGTTGACCACGGTGACCGTGACGGTGCTCGGTGCCGCCGCCTTCGCCGAAGCGATGGCGCTGGTCGCGGGGTTGCCGATCAGGCTGCCGATGAAGGCCGGCATCGCGTCGGTGTTGACCAGCACCACGTTCTGGGTGCCGCCGTCGATCTGCTCGTCCTGGGTGCCGCTGGTGGGAATCGTGGTGAACTTGATGTTGCCGGCCTGCAGGTTCTGCATCTGCTGGGCCAGCTTCAGTGGATCCAGGCCCTTGTGGCCGGGTGAGTCACCGTCGAGCTGCAGCGACTTGGTGATGGCCTTGAGCAGCGCCTGCAACTTGAACGGGTTGAACAGCGTCCCGCCTGCCGACATCTTGTGGAACACCGCGGACAGGAAGTACTGCTGCCGTTTGATGCGGTCCAGATCGCCACCGTCGAGGCCGTGGCGCTGCCGGACGAAGGCCAACGCTGTCTTGCCCTGGATCGTGTGGTGGCCCTTGCTCAGCTTGAGCTGGGAGTAGCCATCGTCGACGTTGTTGTTCAGGCAGATGTCCACGCCACCGATCGCGTCGGAGATCCGGACGAACCCGATCAGGTCGACCTGGACGAAGTGGTCGATGCTCAGCCCGGTCATGTCCTCGATGGTGCTCACCAGCAGCTGCGCGCCACCGGACTTGTCGCCCTTGGCGTCGGTCACCCCG
>JBBQFE010000025.1:0-13639 GCA_038321605.1 Mycobacteriales bacterium
TGGCGGGCACCTCGGTCACCACGAACGGCCAGGTCATCCGGATCCAGCGGGTGAAGTTCGCCAGCAGGGTCGAGACCCAGTCGGTGCCGTTCCAGACGGTGAACCAAAACGACCCGAGCAAGTTCGTCGGCGACAATTCCACCATCACAGATGGCAAGCCCGGTTCGCAGCAGGTGACCTACCAACTGGTCTACGTCGACGGCAAGCTCGCCGGCAAGCTGGCCAAGCGCACCGTGGTGACCAGCGCTCCGGTCAGTGCGGTGCAGAAGGTCGGCACCAAGCAGAAGCCGGTCGCCGCCACCCCACCCGCCACCGGCAACACCGGAGCCACCCCGCCTGCGAGCACCAGCGGACTCAACTGGGACGCCGTGGCGGCCTGTGAGTCCGGAGGCAACTGGGCGATCAACACCGGCAACGGCTTCTACGGCGGCCTGCAGTTCGACAGTGGGACGTGGCTGTCCAACGGCGGCGGCGCCTACGCACCACGCGCCGACCTGGCCTCCCGGGCGCAGCAGATCGCAGTCGCGACGAACCTCTACAACGCTCGGGGCGCGAGCCCCTGGCCGGTCTGTGGGCAGCGCCTATAGCCGAATTCTGGCCATCGGTTCTCGTTTCACATGACCTGAGAGGTTCTTTTCAGTGCATCGCAGTCTCAAATTCACCCTCTACGGCCTCGTCCTGGCCGGTCTCGTCGGCGGCGCCGCCAGTTGGGCCAGTGCCGGCAAGTCGGTGGACATCCGGGTCGACGGACACGACCAGCGGGTGCACACCCAGGCATCGAGCGTCCAGGCGATCCTCGCCGCGGCACACCTGTCGGTCGGCGGCCATGACCTGGTCGCGCCGGACCTGCAGTCCCAGGTCGGCGACGGCGGCAAGATCATCGTTCGTCGCGGCCACCTGCTGCACCTGAAGATCAACGGGCAAAGCAAGGACGTCTGGGTCAACGCCGATTCCGTCGACGAGGCGCTGAGCCAGCTGGGTTACAGCCGCGGCGAGTACGTCTCCGTCTCGCGGTCCCAGCGCCTGGACTCCGGCGCGACCAGCCTGGCCATCGACACCCCGAAACGGGTCATCTTCGCAGTCGACGGCAAGAAGATCGTCGTCATGACCGCCGGCCCGACCGTCTACCAGGCGATCGAGGACGCGGGGCTCTACCTCGCCCCGCAGGACCGGATCTCCGCGAGCGGCACCATCCGCAACGGTCAGCTGATCACCATCAGGCGCGTCACCTACCGGCGCAGCGCGGCGAGCGAGACGGTGCCGTTCAGCACCGTCAAGCAGCCGGACCCGACGAACTACGTGGGCACCGACACCGTCGTTCAGGCCGGCAAGGACGGCCAGAGCAACGTGACGTACCAGTTGATCTACGTCGACGGAAAGTACTCCGGCCGGGTGCAGCTCAGCTCGGTTCCCGGCACGGCACCGGTCCAGCAGATCCTGAAGGTGGGCAGCAAGCCGGCTCCGGCATTCGTGGCCGCCGTCCCCGCCGGCACCGCCCAGCAGATCGCAGCGGGCATGGTCGCGGCCCGTGGCTGGGGTTCGGACCAGTTCAGTTGCCTGGTGAGTCTGTGGAGCAAGGAGAGCGGCTGGCGTACGAACGCCGCGAACCCCAGCGGTGCCTATGGCATACCGCAGGCGCTGCCGGGCTCGAAGATGGCTTCGGCCGGCGCTGACTGGCAGACCAGTGCGGCAACGCAGATCACCTGGGGTCTCGGCTACATCTCCGGCGTCTACGGCACACCGTGCGCAGCGTGGGCGCACTCCCAAGCCACCAACTGGTACTGATCGGGCCTGCTCGCTCTGCGACACTGGTCGCCATGACCGTGCAGCCTGGTGATCTCGACGCCGCCGCGCTGCTCGGTCCGGTCGAGATCCGAGCTCTGGCGCACCGGCTGGGGCTACGTCCGACCAAGACGCTGGGCCAGAACTTCGTGCACGACCGCAACACCATTCGGCGGATCGTGCGGGCCGCCGAGCTCAGTGCCGATGACGTGGTGCTCGAGGTCGGCCCTGGCCTCGGCTCCCTCAGCCTCGGGTTATTGGCGGTCAGCAGCCATCTGAGCGCCGTGGAGATCGATCCCCGGTTGGCCACCGAGCTCCCGGAGACCGTTCAGCGCATCGCCCCCGAGCTCGTCTCGCGGCTCAGCGTGATCACCGCCGACGCGCTGGCCCTCACCGCGCTGCCCGGCCCGCCGCCGACGGCCCTGGTGGCCAACCTGCCGTACAACATCTCGGTTCCGGTGCTGCTGCACCTGATGGCCGCGCTACCGAGCATCCGGCACGGCCTGGTGCTGGTTCAGCTCGAGGTGGCCGATCGGCTGGCAGCGCCCCCCGGTTCGAAGGTGTACGGGGTGCCGAGCGCGAAGCTGGCCTGGTACGGCACGGCCAAGCGGGTGGGCGTGGTTCCGCGCAACGTCTTCTGGCCGGTACCCAACGTCGAGTCCGGGCTGGTGCGGTTCGTCCGGACGGAACACCCGGACCGGCCCGCGGTGGCCAGGTCGGAGGTTTTCGCGGTGATCGATGCCGCGTTCGCGCAGCGGCGGAAGATGCTGCGCTCCGCTCTTGCCGGCTGGGCCGGATCGCCGGCAGCCGCCGAGGCGGTGCTGCGTCGGGCCGGTGTCGAACCGACGGCCCGCGGCGAGGTCATCGACATCGAGGGCTTCGTCCGGATCGCAGCGGCCGCCCGCGACGCCGGTTGAACGAGCTCTGCATGAGATCCGGCGAGCCGCAGTCAGTCCCGGGCTTTCCGTGAACCGGACCTGAGCTGGCCCCGGCCGGTCCAGGCTCAGCTGCGCCCGTCGAACAGGCTGGTGACCGACCCGTCCTCGAAGACCTCTTTGATGGCACGGGCGATCAGCGGCGCGATGGACAGCACCGTGAGCTTGTCGAATCGGCTGTCGGCGTTGACCGGCAGGGTGTTGGTGACGACGACCTCCCGGGCGCGGCAGTTCTTGAGCCGGTCCGCGGCGGGGTCGGAGAACACCGCGTGGGTGGCGGCGATGATCACGTCGGAGGCACCGGACTCGAAGAGCAGGTCGGCGGCCTTGACGATGCTGCCGCCGGTGTCGATCATGTCGTCGGCGAGGATGCACATCCGTCCGGCGACATCACCGACGACGCGGTTGGCGACCACCTGGTTCGCGACGTTGGGGTCGCGGGTCTTGTGGATGAAAGCGATCGGTGCGCCACCGAGACGGTCGGCCCACTGCTCGGCCGCCCGTACCCGGCCGGTGTCCGGCGAGACGACGGTGAACTCCTCGTTCGGGTAGGTCTTGGCGATGTGGCCGGCCAACAGCGGCAGCGCGAACAGGTGATCGACCGGGCCGTCGAAGAACCCCTGGATCTGCGCGGTGTGCAGGTCGATCGACATCAGCCGGTCCGCACCGGCGGTCTTGAGCATGTCGGCCATCAGGCGCGCCGAGATGGGTTCGCGGCCCCGGTGCTTCTTGTCCTGGCGGGCGTACGGGTAGAAGGGCGCCACCACGGTGATGCGCTTGGCCGAGGCGCGTTTGAGGGCGTCGCACAGGATCAACGTCTCCATCACCCACTGGTTGATGGGCGCGGTGTGGGACTGGATCACGAACACGTCGCAACCGCGGACCGACTCCTCCGGCCGGACGAAGATTTCGCCGTTGGCGAAGTCGCGCGCGGTCAGCGGGGTCGTGGTCACGCCGAGATGACCCGCCACTTCATTGCCGAGCTCGGGAAAGGCGCGCCCCGAGAACAGCATCAGCTTCTTGCGCCCGGCCACCTGCAGTGTGCTCATCGACGAGGGGTCTCCGTCTCGCTGTGGTGCTCGGCTGGTGATACCCGTTCCGAGGGCGTCGACAACGCCTCGGACGGTGCTGGTGGGGCTGATGTGCTGTCTGCTTCTGCTGCTGCCTGTGCCGACCCGGTACCTGCTCGACGCCGCGCCACCCAGCCTGCCACGTTCCGCTGCCGAGCGCGCCCCACCCCGAGTGCTCCGGGAGGCACATCAGTGTCGATCACCGATCCGGCGGCGGTGTACGCACCGTCCCCCACGGTGACCGGCGCCACGAACATGTTGTCCGCTCCGGTCCTGGCGTGGCTGCCGATGACGCTGCGGTGCTTGTTCACCCCGTCGTAGTTGACGAAGACCGTGGCAGCTCCGATGTTGGTGTGTTCGCCGATGCTGGCGTCGCCGACGTAGCTCAGGTGCGGCACCTTGGACGCGGTTCCGATGTCGGAGTTCTTGATCTCGACGTAGGTCCCGATGTGGACCTCGTCGGCCAGCTTGGTGCCCGGTCGCAGGTAGGCGAACGGACCCGCCGTGACCCCGGCCCCGACCTCCGCCCGGTCGGCGACCACCCGGTGCAGGGTGCTGGCCCTGCCGACCGTGGTGTCGCGCAGGGTGCAGTCCGGGCCGATCACGGCATCGGCGGCGATGACCGTGCTGCCGTGCAGTTGGACGTTAGGCAACACCGTCACATCGGCGGCGAGCTGCACCTCGGCGTCGATCCAGGTGGTGGTCGGGTCGGTGATGGTGACACCGGCCAGCATGTGCCGGTGCAGCAACCGGTCGTTGTAGGCGCGGTGCGCCGCGGCGAGCTGCACGCGGTCGTTGACGCCGGCGGTCTCTGCAGCAGGCGCCTTGACGGCGCGGACGATCCGTCCTTCTGCGACGAGGATTCCTACCACGTCGGGCAGGTACTCCTCGCCCTGGACGTTGTCGGTGGACAGCTTGCCGACGGCCGCTCGCAGCGCCGCCGCCTCGAAGGCGTAGACCAGCGCGGATACCTCGCTGAGTTGCCGTTCCGCCGCCGTGGCGTCCTTGTGCTCCACCACCCGCGCCACTGACTGGTCGGCGGCGCGCACCACCCGCCCATAGCCGGTGGGGTCGGCCAGGTCGCTGGTCAGCAGGGTCGCCGCGGCCCCGTCGGCGTGGTGCGCGGCGATCAGCTGCGAGAGCGTTTCAGCTTGTAGCAGCGGCGCATCTCCGGGAATCACCAGCACCGTGCCATGTTCATCGGCAGGATCCGGCCGCAGTGCTTCCAGTGCCGTTCGCACCGCGTGCCCGGTGCCGTTCTGCTGATCCTGTACGACGGGGACGGCAGTCGGGGCGAGGTCGCGCAGTGCGGCAATGACCTCGTCGCGTCGGTGCCCCACCACCACCGCCACCTGGGCTGGTTCGAGTGGTTCGACGGCTGCCAGCGCGTGGCCCAGCAGCGAGCGACCGGCGAAACCGTGCAGGACCTTCGGCAGCGCCGCGGACTTCATCCGGGTGCCCTCGCCTGCCGCGAGAATCACCACCGTGAGTTGGTGGTTCGTGTTCGTCGCGGCGGTGGCGGTCACGGTGGGCAGCCTATCCGACCGGCGCCCGCGCCCGACTTCTGCGCGACATCCTGCGTTCAGCGTCACGACCGGCCGGGCGATGACTGGCTGGGAGACTCGGACTCGAACCGAGACTGCACGGCACCAAAGGCCGGCGGGCTGCCGATTACCCCATCTCCCACTGAGTGCGGCGGTCGGCGCGGGTCACCGCGGCCGAGTTGTCCACTCGATCCGAGGAGCTTACTCACTGTGAATCAGGCCGGTTCCCAGCCCAACCTACGGTTGCGTAGGTTACGCTGCCGTAACAGCTTTTCCCGACGCAGCTTTCCAGGCCTGTTCACGCGTTCAGATCGCCGGCGTCACTAGCCCCCAGGAGACGAAACGCCCATGACCGCGATCGACACCACGCCGGATCCGGCTGCCGGAAGTGACCAGGACCGGCTGCTGAACGAACTTCGCGACGGGCGGCCGAAGGGTAAGCCGGTGTTGGCCGGCCGAAAGGCGCGCGGCGAGCAGCTCGCGCTGTACGTGGTGGTGATCCTGCCGTTCCTCGCCCTGCTGGCCGCGCTGCCGTACGCGTGGGGCTGGGGTCTGGGTTGGACGGACGCCGCCCTGGCGCTGGTGTTCTACGTGGTCTCCGGTACAGGTATCACGGTCGGGTTCCACCGGTTCTTCACGCACGGAGCGTTCAAGGCCAATCGCGCGCTCAAGATCTATCTGGCCATCGCCGGCACGCTGGCCATCGAGGGCCCGGTGATTCGCTGGGTGGCCGATCACCGCCGGCACCACGCGTTTTCCGATCGGGCCGGCGACCCGCATTCACCCTGGCGGTTCGGCGAATCGGTGGGCGGCATGGTCAAGGGCTTCTGTTACGCCCACATCGGCTGGCTCTTCGACGTCGAACACACCAACCAGGACAAGTACGCGCCCGACCTGCTGGCCGACCCCGATCTGGCCCGGATCGACCGGCAGTTCCCGCTGTGGGTGGCGTTCACCATGCTGGCGCCCGCCGCTCTCGGCGGTCTGATCACCTGGTCGTGGGCGGGCGCACTGTCCGCATTCTTCTGGGCCTCGTTGGTTCGGGTCGCGCTGCTGCACCACGTCACCTGGTCGATCAACTCGGTCTGCCACATGATCGGTGACCGGCCGTACGCCTCCCGCGACCGGTCGGCCAACTTCTGGCCACTGGCGATCCTGAGCTTCGGCGAGTCCTGGCACAACAGCCACCATGCCGACCCGACCTGTGCCAGGCACGGCGTGGACCGCGGCCAGCTCGACAGCTCCGCACGACTGATCTGGTTGTTCGAGAAGCTTGGCTGGGCCACCGAGGTCCGCTGGCCCAAGCGCGACCGGTTCGACAAGCTCGCCGCCCGCCGCGCCGCCGAACTCGCGGGCCAGACCTCGTGATCGACGTCCACCGAACTGTGTCTGAACTGCCCGATCCTCGAGGAGTAAGTGCGCCCATTCTAAGAGTTGATTAAGTGGCGATATGAATCCGGTAGGAGGTTGTCCCGAAAGGTCGTACCTTCTGACTTCTAGCGGGTTCGTCGCAAAGTCCTGATCTGGTCTGCTGGTCCGCTTCCGCCTTTCATGATCGATGAAACGGGGTTTCGGCATGGATCAACAGCTTTATTTGGCATGCCTGGCGTCGGTCGGGCCGCTGCTGGCTCTAGCGTCAAGCGCCCCGGATGCCTCCCGCCTGTCTCAGTCCGCGTCGTCCTCGGGCCGACCTTTCCTCCGCCCTTCGCGGCGCGTGTTGGCTGTGGCGGTGGTGTTGTCGCTCTGCGTGGGTGGCGGTGTTCTTCAGAGCTTCGGTGCAGCGGCGGACCCGGTTGCTGCCCCCACTTCGCCTGCTTCGCCTACGTCGCCGGTGGCCGATGCGGCCTCTGCTGCGGACCGGATGACGGCAATGCAGATCGCACAGGCTTTCAACCATCCCGTCGTTTCGGATGCGGATACGACTGAGACTGAGCAGTTGGTGGCGCAGCCGAATGGGACGTGGGAGTTCACTGAGTCTTCGGTCCCGGTGCGTACGTCCGTGGACGGGGGCTGGACGCCGATTGACACGACCTTGGCCACGGCGTCGTCCGGGATGCTCGCCCCGCGCGCCTCTGCGGTTCCCGTCGAGTTCTCCAACGGTGGTTCGGGGCCGTTGGCAAGGGTTCAAGCCGCTTCCGGTCAGTGGTTGTCCGAGTCCTGGGCAGCCGGCGTTTTGCCGCAGCCGAGTGTTGACGGTGATACCGCGACCTACGCCGACGTGATGCCTGGTGTGGATCTGCAGCTACGAGCCGGCCTGCAGGGCATGGCAGAGGTGCTGGTCGTGAAGAGCGCCCAAGCTGCTCGCGACCCACAGTTGGCCGACGTGCGCTTTGGTTTGAACGGCGGCGGGTTGAAAGTTTCCACCAGTGCGGGTGCCGTCGATGCGACGCCAACCGACGGTAGCGCCGGGGTGCACTCTGGCACCGCGACCTGGTGGGACTCCTCCTCGACGGGTGCGTCGGCGGCTGGCCCCGGTGATTTGGGGACCCCGCGACCGGTGCAGAGCACGGTGTCAACCTCTGCGGTGACGGTGGATGCCGCATCAGCGGCTGAAGCCGCCGGAGCCACGTACCCGGTATTCGTGGATCCGGACTGGAACGGCGGAGTCTGGCACCGTACTTTCGTGGACTCGGCGTATCCGACAACGGCGTATTACAACGGTGCTGGGGCGTCGGATACCTACCAGCACGTCGGCTACATCGACGCTGGTCACTCCGATGACGGACGGGCGCACCTGACCCGATCGATCTGGGACATGGATACCCACGGCATGGTCGGCACCCACGTGCTGAGCGCGCATTTCAACGCTACGGAGGTGTATTCCTCATCCTGCACGGCAACGCCGGTCGAGCTGTGGATCACGAGCGGGGTTGATGCGACGACCACCTGGAACAACCAGCCGACTTGGGGTGGGAACCGGGGGTCGGTGAATGCGGCGTACGGCTACAGCTCATCGTGCCCGGCGCAGAAGATTGGTTGGGATGTCACTGCCGACGCACAGAACGTCGCAGATCGGGGGCAGGTCGAGATCAATTTGGGGCTGAAGGCACCGTCGTCCTACGAGTCCAACTGGTTGTCGTGGAAGAAGTTCGACGCGCATGCGACGCTGACGGCCACCTTCAATTCGATCCCGGAACAGCCAATAACCTTGCGTGTCGGGGGTTGCTCGTTCGTGTGCTCCGAACCCGCGTACACCAAGGACAACTCGCCGTCCCTGCAGGCTCAATCTCACGACCCGGATAGCGGCACCCTCCTTACGTTCACGTTCCAGGTGTGGATTTACGGGCACACAACGCCGACCGCGTCCGGTGTCGTGACGGGTGTGCCGTCCGGGCCGGGTCACCTCGCTTTCTGGAGCCCACCGCCACTCGCGGACGGGGCGTACTCGTACCGGGTCTTCGCCTCCGACGGCACGGACACCAGCCCGGATGCCGGGTTCAAATTCGTGGTCGACACGGTGCCACCGGCGCAACCGACGCTGACACCGTCGGGCCCATTGGGCCTGACTTCCGACGGCAACGGCGGACATGTCGGCAGCGATACCGAGACGGTCAATGTCAAGCCAGCGGTGAACGATCACGCCTGGGGCTACGTCTATGGCGTCTTCCCCACAGCAGCGCCACCGGTGTTCCCGACGAACCCGGTCTGCAACACGACCGTCAACGGGTTCACGGTGGTGTGCCCGGGCGCGACCGGCGGGGTCGGTACCGACTTCAACGCGTCGGTCGCCGCGATCGATGACAACTCCACCTTCGCCGTGGAGGCGTTCGATGCCGCGGGCAACGTGCCGAGCGTGAAAGCGACGCAGTCGTTCTACGCGTTCGCTGATTCAGTGTCGCCGCAGTCTGGCCACGGTTGGTCCACCACCGGTGACTTCACCGTTGGTCATGGTTGTACGGACCCGGTGACCGACATACCCGGCTCCTCAGCTGCGGCGTTGAATCTGGCACTGTCGGGGAGCGTGTGCTGGGCGAGCAGTACGGTGCCCGCCACCAGCGGCACCAATGTGTTGAGTTTTACCGGATCCGCTGCATCGGTGACCACCGGGACGACCGCGCTGCCCAACGCGCCGGCACTGGCTGACACCTCGAAGAGTTTCACGGTCGGGGCGTGGCTCTCCAGCCCGACCATCACTGCCGGCACCGCGATGACCGCATTGGCGCAAGACGGCACCAACGAAAGCTCATTCTTCCTGGAGAACAGCAACAACCACTGGGCGTTGTGCATGCCGACATCGAACGCAACGACCTGGGCCGGGGACTGTGTGTCTACATCCGTAGCGATCAACCCGAATACCTGGACCTGGGTGGTAGGGACTTGGGATGCGGTCAACAAGCAGATCCGGATCTCGGCCACTACCGACGGCAGCGCCGCCACGCCGACCGTGGCATCGCACGCCGCGGCATGGGCATCTACCGGGTCGCTGTATGTCGGGCGGGACAAGATCGGGACCGCTTACCGGTATTGGCGTGGCCTGATCGCCGATCCCGTCGTGGTGCCGGGTGTGCTGGACAGCGTGCAAACCGGCGAACTCGGCCAGCACATGGTCCCTGGCGGCCTCTAACAGTTGTGATCCAGCGGTCGGGCCGACACGCGCTTCGCTCGTCCTTCGTTTCGAACAGGTATGAGGGCCCTCGTGCCTCGGTCGATGTAGTGGTCTCGTACCCCGCGGTTCGTCGCATTGCTTGTGATGACGGCCCTGGTGACCTCGACGGTGCAGGGCATCGCGATCGCGGCGCCAGCCCGGTTCGTTCCCGCCAAACCGCGCGTCGTCCATCCAGTCGCGGGGTCGGCCTGGGCCGGGCGCCGCACGGCTCCTGCCGCGGCAGCATCGGTGAGAACACCCCAAGCCCGCGCTGTCGTTCCTGGTCACTATGTGGTCAATGCGGCAGCCCCGGGCTGGCAGTCGATTGCCGGTGGGGTGTCAATTTCGCTTGCCCCTCGCGTAACCGGCCCCCGTGCGGCCGCAGGCGTGGGCGCAATATCGGTGCAGGTGCTCGATGCAACAACGGCGCACGAGCTCGGCTCGTCCGGCCCGGTGCTGCGGCTGGCACGCACCGATGGGCTGACGGCCGGCGCACCGGTGGAGGTCCGTCTGGATCCAGCGCTGCTCGGCGGCTTCTACGGCGCGGACTACGCCGCACGAGTCAGATGGGTGCAGATCCCTGACAAGGCGAAGAATGCTGCGCTTGCGCTGCGGGCATCGACGCCGAAGACGGCGGTGGCGAGCAGCGCCACGAGCACAGCATTGACGCTCACCCCTATGGTCAGCGCCGCTCCGTCACTGCTGATGGCGACGTCGGCTCCTACGGCCGCGAACGGGACCGGGTCCTTCGCGGCTACGTCGCTGTCCTCGTCGTCGTCCTGGGACGTGTCGGCTCAGACCGGCACGTTCTCATGGACCTACCCGATGGCCGGCGTCCCCGCTGCAGCAGGCCCAGCGCCGAGCCTGGCACTGGCCTACAGCTCACAGTCAGTGGACGGCGAGACCGGTTCGACGAACAACCAGCCCTCATCGGTCGGTGAGGGCTGGAACCTGTCAGGAACCGGATTCATCGAACGGTCCTACATTCCGTGCGCCAGTGACGGGCAGGCGGCCTCGGGCGACCTGTGCTGGAGGACCGACAACGCCACGATCTCGATCGCCGGCCACTCCGGACGGCTCGTCAAGGACAGCACCACCGGGGCCTGGCGGCTCCAGTCTGATGACGGCTCCCGGATCGAGCGGCTGACCGGTGCGGGTAATGGCGCCCGGTCCGGTGAATACTGGAAACTCACCACAACCGATGGCACGCAGTACTTTTTTGGCTTGAACCACCTGCCGGGCTGGGTCGCTGGGAAAGCGGAAACCCAGTCGACCTGGACCGTCCCAGTCGCGGGGAACAACTCTGGTGAACCGTGCAAGGGTGCCGACTTCGCATCGTCGTTCTGCACTCAGGCATGGCGCTGGAACCTGGACTACGTCCTAGATCCACATGGCAACTCCGAGGCCTACTACTACACGCCCGAGGCGAATCAGTACCAGCAGAACGGGACCACTGCCGTCAGCTACGTTCGGGGCGGGGTTCTCAGCCGGATCGACTACGGCATGCGTGCCGGCAGCGAACTCAGTGCCCTCGCCCCGCAGCGGATGTTGCTCGACAACGCCAACCGTTGCATCCCAGGCTCGACCTGTGACGCCGCGCATCCCGCGAATTGGCCCGACACCCCATGGGACCAGGCATGCCCCGGTGCTTCGGGGTGTGCGAGCAACGCATCACCGACGTTCTTCACGACCCAGATGCTGGCCAAAGTCCATTCCCAGATCCTGTCAGGTACCAGCTACGCCGACGTGGACACCTGGGCCCTCGCCCACAGCTTCCCCGATCCAGGCGACGGAACGACCGCGGCGTTGTGGCTCGACCGGATCAGTCGCACCGGCTACGCCGGCGCCGCGTCGCTGACAATGCCTGACGTGGTGCTGCACGGCGTCGCGATGAACAACAGGGTGTGGGCCGTCGACGGTTTGGCGCCGCTGGCGAAATACCGTGTCTCCTCGATCGATACCGATACCGGCGCCACCATTGCGGTCCAGTACGCCGCACAGGACTGTCAGCCCAGCGACATCGCGGCCCTGAACGCCAGCCCGCAGACCAATACCCGCCGCTGTTACCCGCAATGGTGGACACCGCAAGTAACCCCGCCCCAGCCGGCACAGCGGGACTGGTTCCACATCTACCCCGTGACCATCGTGTCCGCTGACGCGCGCACCGGCGGCGGCGGCGGCCCGAACGATCAGACCTACTACGACTACACGGGCACCCCGGCCTACCGCTACGACACATCCCCATTCACCCCAGACGACAAGCGAAG
Organism: Mycobacteriales bacterium; assembly: GCA_038321605.1. Taxonomy (GTDB): domain Bacteria; phylum Actinomycetota; class Actinomycetes; order Mycobacteriales; family Jatrophihabitantaceae; genus Jatrophihabitans_A. The sequence continues at coordinate 12,184 of JBBQFE010000025.1, forward strand.
CTGGTCCATCTACGCCGGTTACAGCCGGGTCCGGGTCAGCCATGGGGACATCAATACACCGTCAGCGCGCACGAGCACCGACTACCTGTTCTTCCAGGGCCTCGATGGTGATCGGGCAACACCCACCGGCGGCACCAAGTCGGTGTCGGTCACCGCCTCCGACGGCTCGAGCATCACTGACTCGCTGTGGTTCGCCGGCCAGGTTCGCGAGACGGTGAACACCAACGGGGTCAGCGGCCCCACCGTCGATGACACCCTCACCACGCCGTGGGCATCGGCGGCCACGGCCGATGATGGCACCCTCACTGCCCGGCATACCGGCACCAGCGACACCCTCACCAAGACCACGCTGGCCGCAGGCGGTACCCGCAACACCGAAACGAAAACGACTTTCGACAGCCAGGGCCGCGCGGTGGCCGTGGATGATCTCGGTGACACCGCCACCGCCGCAGATGACCGATGCACCCGCACCAGCTACGCCGACAACACCACCGCCTGGCTCATGGCCTACCCATCGGAAGTGAGCGTCGTCGCCAAGACCTGCGGCTCCACCCCCACGCTGCCGGCCGACGCGATCAGCGACACCCGCACCAGCTATGACAACGCAGCATGGGGCACCGCGCCTAGCACGGGGAACCCGACCACAGCGCAGGTCGTGAAGTCCTACACCGGCAGCACCCCGAACTGGCTCACCACCGCAACGACCAGCTACGACACCCTCGGACGGGTCACCTCGGTAACCGACCCGCGCACCGGCGCCAACCGTGTCACCAGCACCGCCTACACCCCGTCGGCCGGAGGGCCCCTCACCCAGACCCACTCGACTAACCCGCTCGGCTGGACCACGACCAACACCTATGACCCCGCACGGCAGACCGAGACCAGCTCAGTGGACGCCAACGGCCACAAGACGGAGGCGACCTATGACGCGCTGGGCCGCCGAACCCAGGTCTGGCTGCCCAATCACACCCGCACCGCCTACCCGACCGTCCCGTCGGCGGCATACGCCTACACCATCTCCACCAGTACCCCGAACGTCATCGCAACGACCGGGCTGACCCCCACCGGAGGGCAGATCACCAGCTACGCCCTCTACGACGGGCTACTTCGACAGCGCCAAACCCAAACACCCGCCGAAGGAGGCGGCCGCGACCTAACCGACACCTTCTACGACGCCGCCGGTCGCGCAACCCAGACGTACAACACCTACTACGCCACCGGAAACCCCGGCGGCACCCTCTTCATCCCCTCTACGACGGTGCCATCGCAAACCCAAACACTGTTCGACGGAGACGGTCGTAAGACCGCAGACGTCCTGCTCGGCTACAACATTGAGAAGTGGCGGACCAGCTACGGGTACAGCGGAAACCACACCGATGTCACCCCACCAGCCGGCGGAACAGCCACGTCCACCTGGACCGACGCGCGCGGCAACACCACCGCCCTCTGGCAATAC
>JBBQFE010000026.1:0-13551 GCA_038321605.1 Mycobacteriales bacterium
GCACTACACCGATTCCCGGCGGCAATGGCCAAGCGCACCCAGGCGATGTGCCAGGCGCTGGTCGAGCAGTACGACGGCGACACCGCCAGCGTCTGGATCACCGCCCGATCAGGCAAGGAACTGGTCTCCCGGATCGCCGCACTGCCCGGCTTCGGCGAGCAGAAGGCCAAGATCTTCACCGCGTTGCTCGGTAAGCAGTTCGGCGTGCGGCCAACCGGCTGGCGAACGGCCACCGGGGCCTACGGCGAGGCGAAGTCGTATCGTTCGGTCGCCGACGTCGTGGACGCCGGGTCCCTGCAGAAGGTTCGGTCATTCAAGAAGCAGCAGAAGGCAGCGGCGAAGAGCGCGTCCTGAGCGGCTCAGCACCATCGACCTCAACCTGCGCCGCATAGCGATCGGTCTACCGGCCGCCGACCCCTTCGAGCCAGGTCAACACCGAGTGGGGCTCGGTGATGAGCTCGGCGAGCTCGCTGTTGAATCGTGTGCTGTGTGCCGAGTCGACGTGGTCCAGAAACGCCTGCTGGTCGGCGTAGGCCTCGAAGACGATGAAGGACTGGGCATTCGCCGTGACCCGAAAGGGCTCGAAGCGGAGGTTGCCCGGCTCACGGCGTACCTGAAGTGCCAGCGAGGCAAGCAACGACGAGACCGCCTGTTCCTGTCCTGGTAGGGCGGTGAAGGTCGCCAGCAACAGCTTCGGTTCCGGCCCAGCCCGTGTCACCTGGGCGACTCGATGAGGCCGGTGATGGTACCGAGCAGGCTGTCCGCGTCGAACTCGCTCGTCGGGGCGTCGCGGACCACTTTGCCGAGCCGCAGCACGACAATACGGTCTGTCACCTGCAGCACGTGAGGCAGCGTGTGCGAGATGAAGATGACCCCGAGACCCTTCTCGCGCGCAGCCTTGATGACCTGAAGCACCTCGCCGGCCTGGCGGGCGCCGAGGTGGTTGGTCGGCTCGTCGAGAATGATCACCTTTCGCGCCCAGGCCACCGCGCGGCCGATGGCCACCGCCTGGCGCTGGCCCCCGGAAAGCTGCGCGACTGACTTTCGCGAGGCAGGGACGGCGATTCCGACCCGCTCGAGGTCAGCGTGTGCCTGGGCGTCCATCACCTTCTGGGACAGGAATCCCATCCTGCCGAGCAGGCCGGGCTTGGTGATCTCGCGTCCGAGGAACACGTTGGCGCTCACCGACAGGTGCGGTGCGAGGCCGGAATCTTGATATAGGGTTTCGATGCCGGCCTCGATGGCGTCGTGGGGTGATTTCCAACGCCGTTCCTCACCGTCGAGCAGGATGGACCCCGTGCTGGGCTGGTGTACCCCGGACAAGGCCTTCACCAGGGTGGACTTTCCGGCGCCGTTGTCGCCTACCAGACCGATAACCTCACCGGCGTGCAGCGCGAGGCTGACGTCCTCCAGAGCGACCACCGAGCCATAATTCTTGGAGATGTTGCGTACTTCGTACAGCGGTGCGGTGGCGGTCATGCGGTGCTCCTGCCTGAGGTTCGCAGTCCCTGGACGAAGACTGCGGTAGCGATGAGCAGCGCGACAACTACCTGTTTCCAGTTCGGCGCCACGCCGATGATGATCAGCCCGCTAGTCACTGTGGTCAGGATCAGCGCGCCGAGGACGGTGCCGCTCAACCTGCCGACACCACCGGTCAGGCTGGCGCCTCCGATGACGACAGCGGCGATCGCGTCGAGTTCGCCACCCGCGCCGGACGTGGGTGCACCCGAGCCCAGCCGCAGATACAGGTACATGCCGGCAAGCCCTGCGAGCAAGCCGGAGAGCGCGTAGACCTTAGTGATGTGACGGCGTACGTTGATGCCGGCGCCGCGGGCGGCGAAGGTGTTGGAGCCGATCGCGAACGTATAGCGGCCGAAACGGGCCTTGTGCATGAACAGGCCAAGCACGATGACCAGCGCCACAACTGCGATTCCCGGCCATGAGAATGGGCCGAACTTCGGAACGCTCAGGGTGATGGCGTTGGCCGGCCCACCACCGATCGGAGCACCGCCGGTGAGCACGATGGACATGCCGCCGGCAGCTCCGAGCGTGGCAAGCGTGGCGATGAAGGGCACGATGCGGGCGTAGTTGATGAGGACCGCATTGATCAGACCGATGCCGGTGCCGGCTGCGATCGCTATTAGGGTGCCCACGATCAGCGTCAAGGTCTGGCCGTGATGGGCGGTCGTGAGGTCGCGCATGACGAACGCCGCGAGTACACCGGACAGACCGACATTCGCGCCGACGGAGAGATCGATCCCACCGGAGACAACGACGAATGTCTCGCCGACGGCAATCAGGACCACCGGGCCCCAGTCGAGCAGGATGTTGCCGAACACATCTACCGAGAAGAAGATCGGGTTGCGAATGGTGAAGAACCCGATCATCGCGATCAGGACGAGTAGCAGCAGGATCTGCTGGTTCCCGAACAGCCCGATCAGGCGGCGGCGCGCCACGCGTGAAGCCTGATCCGTTCGGGGAGGACTGTGCTCAGCCAACGAGGTCACGGTAGCTCCAAGGGGTTGCGGTGCAGGAAATTGCGGTACCGACGAGTGCGGGTCGGGCGACAGACATGCCGCCCGACCCGCGCCGCGAGATCAGGAGACGTAGGTGTACGCCTTCAGGTCCGCGGCAGAGGTGTCCTTGTTCAGCACCACATTCGGGATCGTCACCTTCGGCTGAATACCCGCGGTGGACGCACCGGTGAGCTTGGCGACCAGGTCGTCGATCGCGAGCTTGGCCTCGGCCGCCGGGTTCTGGGCGATCAGGGCGGTGAAGACTCCCTTGGTCATCAGGTCCACGTTGGTCGGGTAGGCGTCATAGCCGATCAGCGCCACCTTGCCCACGAGCCCCTTGGCCTGCAGCGCGGCAGCGGCCCCGGTCGCGTTGGTGCCGTCGATCGCGAAGATGCCGTTCAGCTTCGGGTACTTGGTGAGCCAGTTCGAGACGTTGGTGTTTGCGGTGGCAGCCTGTGATTGCGAGTACGCCTTGTCGACGATCTGGATGCCTGGGTACTTCGAGGCGATCTCGGACTGGAAGCCCTCCAGCCGTGCCACGTTGGTGGTCGCGGTGGCAGAGGTGAGTCCGACGACGACCTGATAGCTCTGGCCGCTGGCGTAACCGATCGCCTTGGCCATTGCATCGGCGGCCTTGGCTCCCCCATCGGCGTTGTCACCGGTGATGAACGACAGCACATTGCTGAGGTCGGTCACGTGGGTGTCGACGTTGACGACTGGGATCTTCAACGCGGTCGCCTTGGCCACCGAGGGCTGCAGCGCGTCGGGATCAGTGGGGATCAGCACCAGACCGGACGGCTTCTGTGCCATGACCTGGTCGACGATCGGGATCTGGGTGGCCGGTGAGTACTGGCTCGGGTCGCCCTGCCAGATCAGGTTCACGCCTTTGGCCTTCGCTTCGGCGTCGGCGCCTACCTTCATGGCCTTGAAGAATGGGTCGGCCTCGGCGCCCATCACGAAGGCAATGGTGAGCGACTTGCCGGCGCCGCCGGCGCCAGCGGTCGTACTGGACTTGGTGCTGCTGCAAGCGGCGAGTGACAGCCCCAGGGCGGTACAGGCGAGCACGACAACGCCGCGGCGCAGAGCGGGGGATCCGGAAATGCGCAGGTGAACCATGGGACGAGTCCTCTCGATGTGAGGCATCCCCAACGGAGGCCTCGGCACATGACAACGATGTCAGGGCTCATTCAGGACCCATTTGAGCGCCGCGTCAAGAGAAAGTTTCACGTTGGTAACCGAGTTGTGACATCGTTGTCCAGGACCACCTCCGCACCTCACGAAAGGGCAACATGGCCGAACGGGCGACAATGCGGGACGTAGCGGCGCTGGCCGGTGTCAGCCTAAAGACCGTCTCGCGGGTCGTGAACAACGAGGGCAGCGTGTCACCAGACCTCGAAGCTCGGGTGACCCGCGCCGCCGAACAGCTGCGCTACCGGCACAACATCGCCGCCAGCAATCTGCGCAGTGGGCAGCGCTCGCGTGCGGTGGCATTACTGGTGCAGGACCTCAGCAACGAATACTCAGCAATACTGCTGCGCGCCGTGAGCGACGTGGCGCGCGACCGCGGCATCGTCGTGCTGTCGGCCAGCCTGGACGAAGAGGAAGGACGGGAGCGCGAGCTGGTCGCCAACTTCATCGGCCGTCGGATCGACGGCATGATCATGATGCCTGCCACCACCGATCAGTCGTACCTGCAGCCCGATGTCGCCGCAGGCTTCGCCGTGGTCATGATCGACCGCGAACCGCGGGGGTTGTCAGCCGATTCGGTCGTCGTCGACAATGTCGAAGGCGCCGAACGGGCAACCGCTCACCTCATCCGGCATGGTCACCGTCGCATCGCGCTGGTCAGCGACGACCCGCGGGTGGTCACCGCCCAGGACCGGCGTCAAGGTTATGAGCGGGCGCTGTCCGCGTCGGGCATCGCGCTGGAGCGGCAACTGGTCCGCAGTGCGCGCACCGTCGGCGGCTCGATGGACCAGGTGCGTGAGCTGCTGAGCCTGGACGATCCACCCACCGCGATCTTCGCCGCTCGTAACACCTCGACGGCAGGAGCGGCAATTTCACTGAAACGGATGGGCAAATCGCATTTGGTCGCGTTGGTCGGCTTCGATGAGCTGCAGCTGGCAGAGCTCGCCGACCCCGGCATCACCACGCTTGCTCAGGATCCGGCGCACGTGGGCAGCGTCGCGGTCGGCCTGTTGCTGGACCGGCTCGACGGACAATCCGAGCCGCCAAGGGTGCTGACCCTTCCCACCGCCCTGACGGCACGTGGTTCCGGCGAGATTCGGCCACCGGACTGAGGGCCGGTCGGGCTTGATGCCGGCAGGCTCCAGCCGGTGAGATGAGTAGGCGATGATGGTGCCATGCGAAATGTGTCGATCACCGAAGCCGGTATCAGGCTGGGTCAATTCCTGAAGCTGGCCGATGCCGTCGAAATCGGCTCCGACGTCAAGCTGCTGCTCGGCGCGGGCCAGGTGACGGTCAACGGCCAGCCCGAGGGTCGACGGGGACGGCAACTGGCCAAGGGCGACATCGTCGCGGTGGCAGACCAGCAGTTCAAGGTCACCTGACCACTCCTTGTGGCTGACCTGACCAACCACCTCGGCTGACAAGCCCGGTGCTTCCCATCCACTGTGGCTGGCGAACCGAATCACCGCAATGAACTCAGCCGACAATCATCGCTCGTCCGCGCTGGTACGGCGCCGGTCCGTGCTCGGTGCCCTTGCCGGGACGGTCGCGGCTGGCGCCCTGGTTGCCTGCGGCGCGCACCGGACGGCCAAGGATGGACCGATGAGCGCGTCACCAACTGCAGACAAGGCTCCGACCCGACACCGGTACGGCACAGACGCGTCGCAGTGGGCCGACCTCTACCAGCCGGACGGGCCGAGCAGGGGCCGGGTCGTCGTCATTCACGGCGGCTTCTGGCTCTCGCAGTACGGCGCCGAGCTGGGTGCGCCGCTCGCCGCGGACTTGGCGGCCAGGGGTTGGACGGCGCTGAACCTGGAGTATCGCCGGATCGGTAACGGTGGCGGCTGGCCGAACACGTTCACCGATGTCGCCGCCGGTATCGACCTGCTCGCCACACTGCCGTTCGCTGCCGCGCCCAGCACTGCCCGGCCCACTCCCACCAGGTCCACTACTACTGGGTCCAGCGACAAGATCATCGCGCTCGGTCACTCGGCAGGTGGGCAGCTCGCGACCTGGGCGGCGGCCCGCCGTCAACTGCCGGCCGGCGCTCCCGGCGCGGCGCCACGGGTCGAGCTGACCGGAGTCATTTCGCAGGCTGGCGTGCTCGACCTGGTCAGTGCGTTCACGCACGGGGTCGGCGGCGCTGCGGTCTCAACTCTGCTCGGCGGCAGTCCTACCCAGGTGCCCGACCGGTACCGTCAGTCCGACCCGCAACAGCAGATTCCCCTTGCGGTACCGGTGCATTGCGTGCATGCCACCGGAGATCAGAACGTGCCGTACAGCCAGAGTGCCGACTACGTGGCGGCTGCCAGGGTCAAGGGTGCGGTGGCCGAACTGCATCGCGTCGACGGTGACCACTTCAGCCTGATCGACATCAATTCAGTTGCCTGGCAGACGATTGTCTCGGTATTGGCGACACTCACCGGCTGACCGCGCTCACCGACTGACCGGGCGATTACCCACCGCGCGATCGGCAGCACGCTCGAACGCCGACACCAGCCCCTGCACCGCGAGCGGGCGCAACCCTGCCACCACGGTCGCCAGCTGCTGCTGCTCCGCGGGGTCCTGGTCTCCGCGCTGGTACGGCTCCCAGATGCCCTTGCGGAACACCTCGGTCAGTCCCTCTGCCACCGCGACCGCATGCCGCTCGATGACCGCGGACGCTTCCAGCAGCACCTCCATCGGGACCGGCAACGCCAGCAGCCGGACGCCCATCGCCAGGTTCGCGGCGGTTGTCCGGTAGCACTGTCGAGCACCGGGCGCCGGACTCACGTCTTCCGCCGGACTCACGTCCTCCGCCGGGCTCACGTCCTCCGCCGGGCTCACGTCCTCCGCCGGACTCACGTCATCCACCGAGAGCGCGCTCTCCGCCGAAGTCGGGCCGGTTGATACCAGGCCCATCGACACCAGAAAGTCCAGGTCGGCATCACTGAGCTCCCTGCCTGCCCGGCGTTGCAGGCCCGGCCGGTCGAACCTCTCGGCGTGCTGAGGCTGCCAGGGCGCCAGTAACGCCCGATGCACAGCGAAATCACCCGCCGACGCACCTACGGGTATCCGAGCCAGGTAGCGCTCGATACTGGCCAGGCTGTACCCGTGATCCTGCAGTTCGCTGATGAATTCCAGTCGCTGCCGATGCTCCGCGGTGTACAGCGCGATCCGCCCCTGCCGGACCGGTGCCGGCAACAGCCCCTGCGCTGCGTAGAAGCGCACCGTGCGCACGGTCAGGCCGACGCGGGCCGCCAGTTCGGCGATGGTGAGCGCCTCGCCCGGCCGCGTCGCCGCCACCGGCTGCGTCGCCGCCACCGGCTGCGTCGCCTTCACCGGCCCTGTCAGCTCGCCCGGCTGCGTCACCTCGACCACTCGACTCCCCAGACACCACCGTGACAGTTATGCTGTCACGGTACCGCAGGCTGACATCCAACACAGAAAATGGTTGAGCGATGGCCACCGAAGCATTTGTGTACGACGCTGTCCGAACCCCCAGGGGCAAGGGCAAGAAGACCGGTTCGCTCTATGAGAGCAAGCCGGTGTCGCTGCTCGTGGGGCTGATCAACGAGATCGCAGCCCGCAATCCGACGTTGGACCCGGACCGGATCGAGGACGTGATCCTCGGGGTGGTGTCGCCGGTCGGCGATCAGGGGGCGGTGATTGCCCGTACCGCGGCGTTGGCTGCCGGCCTGGTGCACTCCGGTCCCGGGGTCCAACTCAACCGGTTCTGCGCCTCCGGACTCGAAGCGGTGAACACCGCCGCCCAGAAGGTCCGCTCCGGTTGGGAGGACCTGTTGCTGGCTGGGGGCGTCGAGTCGATGTCCCGCGTCCCGATGGGTTCGGACGGTGGCGCCTGGGCGATGGACCCGGAGACTTCGTACGCGACCAGCTTCGTGCCGCAGGGCATCAGCGCCGATCTGATCGCCACCCTCGAGGGATTCACCCGCGACGACGTCGATCTGTTCGCCGCCGAATCGCAGACCCGGGCCGCGAAGGCCATCGCCGACGGCGCCTTCACCAGGTCCGTGATCCCGGTGCTGGACCGCAATGGCCTGACGGTGCTGGATCACGACGAGTACCCGCGCGCCGGAACAAGCCCCGAGAGTCTGGCCGGCTTGCCGTCGGCTTTCGAGGCGATCGGCAACTTCGGTGGCTTCGATGCGGTGGCGCAGCAGAAGTACCACTGGGTCGAGAAGATCAACCACGTGCATACCGCGGGCAACTCGTCCGGCATCGTCGACGGTGCGGCTCTCATGCTGGTCGGCAGCGAGCGGGTCGGTACCGAACTCGGTCTGACGCCCCGGGCAAGGATCGTCGCGACCGGCGTGGTCGCCGAGGAACCCACGATCATGTTGACCGGCCCGGCACCGGCTGCACGCAAGGCGCTGGCGAAGGCCGGCCTGACTGTTGCCGACATCGACCTGTTCGAGGTCAACGAGGCCTTTGCCGCCGTGGTGTTGAAGTTCTTGCGTGACCTCGATGTGCCGGCCGAGAAGGTGAACGTCAACGGTGGCGCCATCGCACTCGGGCACCCGCTGGGCGCAACCGGCGCGATGATCCTGGGCACCTTGATCGACGAACTGGAACGCCGCGACCTGCGCTACGGCCTGGCGACGCTGTGTGTCGGCGGCGGCATGGGCGTGGCCACGATCGTGGAACGGGTGTGACCTGATGACCGATCGACAAAGCCAGCACGGCGAGACGGGGCTGAATGTGACGGGGCTGAACGTGACGGGGCAGAACATGATCGAGTGGACGTCGGACGCCGACGGTGTGGTGACGCTGACCCTGGACGATCCAGATCAGCGCGCCAACACCATGAACGCGACCTACCAGCGTTCGATGGCTGCCACCGTGCAGCGACTGCGCGCCGAGCTCGACTCGGTCACCGGAGTGATCATCACGTCGGCCAAGAGCACCTTCTTCGTCGGGGGTGATCTGCGACTGCTCTCTCAGGTCACCGACGCCAACGCCGAGCAGTTCCTGACCGAGGTAACGGCGATGAAAGCCCAGCTTCGTACGCTGGAAACTCTCGGTAAGCCGGTCGTCGCCGCCCTCAACGGAACCGCCCTCGGCGGCGGCCTCGAGATCGCCCTCGCGTGCCACCACCGGATCGCCCTCGATGGGCCGAAGATCCAGTTCGGGCTACCCGAGGTCACCCTCGGCCTGCTCCCGGGTGGCGGCGGCGTCACCCGGATCGTCCGATTGCTCGGAATCCAGGACGGGCTGATGAAGGTGCTGCTGCAGGGGCAACGCCTCAGCCCCGCCGCGGCCAAGGAGCTGGGCATCATCGACGAGCTGGTCACCGACCGCACCGAACTGCTGGCCGCGGCCAAGGCCTGGATCATGGCCAACCCGACGGCCGCTCAGCCCTGGGATCGCAAGGGATTCCGCATCCCTGGAGGCACTCCGGCCAACCCGTCGTTCGCCGCCATGCTGCCGGCCTTTCCAGCGAACCTCCGCAAGCAGCTCAAGGGCGCGCCCATGCCGGCCCCGCACCACATCATGTGCGCTGCGGTGGAGGGCAGTCAGGTCGACATCGACACCGCGTTGCGGATCGAGGGCAGGTACTTCCTCGATCTGGCCCGGGGACAGGTCGCCAAGAACATGATTCAGGCCTTCTGGTTCGACCTGAACTCGATCAACGCGGGCGGCTCACGGCCGGCCGGTCACGATCCACGCCCTGCCACCAAGGTCGCCGTCATCGGCGCAGGCATGATGGGCGCCGGAATCTCCTACGTGTCAGCGCGAAACGGCATCGAGGTGGTGCTCAAGGACGTCACCCTGGAGGCCGCTGACAAAGGCAAGGACTACTCCCGCAAGCTGCTGGACAAGGCGGTATCCCGCGGCAAGCTGAGCGAGGCGACGCGGGACGAGGTGCTGGCGCGGATAACGCCGACCGCCGACCTGGCCGATCTGGCGGGGTGTGACCTGGTGGTAGAGGCGGTGTTCGAGAAGGTGTCGCTCAAGCATGCGGTGTTCGGTGAGGTCGAGCCGGTCGTCGCCGCCGATGCGCTGCTCGGCTCGAACACCTCGACGCTGCCGATCACCTCGCTGGCCGAGGGGGTGCGGCGCAAGCAGGACTTCATCGGCCTGCACTTCTTCTCCCCGGTGGACAAGATGCCGCTGCTCGAGATCATCCGCGGCGAACAGACGTCCGACGCGGCACTCGCCCGGGCGCTGGACTTCGCGCAGCAGATCAAGAAGACCCCGATCGTCGTCAACGACAGTCGCGGCTTCTTCACCAGCCGGGTGATCGGAACCTTCGTCAACGAGGCTCTGGCAATGCTGGGTGAGGGCGTTCACCCGGCCACGATCGAGCAGGCCACCACCCAGGCCGGCTACCCGGTGGGCGCGCTGCAGCTGGCCGACGAACTCAACCTCGAGCTTTTCGTCAAGATCCGTAACGAAACCCGCGACGCGGTCCAGGCCGCGGGCGGTATGTTCCACGGACACCCGGGCGAGACCGTGGTCGACCGGATGGTGGCGCTCGGACGGCCCGGACGGCTGCGCGGAGCGGGCTTCTTCGACTACGACGAGCAGGGCCGGCGCACCTCACTGTGGCCCGGCCTCATCGAGGAATTCGGCACCCACAGTGACCCCGCTGCAGTGGATCTGGGCGAACTGGCGGAGCGGATGCTGTTCGCCGAGGCCGTCGAGACCGCCCGCTGTGTCGAAGAGGGCGTGCTGGTCACCACCGCCGACGCCAACATCGGCTCGATCATGGGCATCGGATTCCCGCCCTGGACCGGTGGGGTGTTGCAGTACATCAACGGCTACACCGGCGCCACCGGTCACGGTATCGCCGCGTTCGTGGCCCGGGCCGACGAACTGGCCGAAACCTACGGTGAACGGTTCAGCCCGAACCCGCTGCTGCGCAAGAAGGCCGACAACGGCGAGGGATTCTGATGCCGATGCAGCGCACGCTGTTCGGGGAGGTGCACGAGGACTTTCGGGCCACCTGCCGGGCGTTCATCGACAAGCATGTGGCCGGTAACCATGCGCGTTGGGCCGAGGCGGGCCAGGTGGACCGCGAGCTCTGGCGGGAGGCCGGGCGGCAGGGGCTGCTCGGCATGGCGGTGCCCACGGAGTTCGGTGGTGGTGGTGAACCCGACTTCCTGTTCAACGTCGTCCTCGACGAGGAGCTCACCCGCGCAATGGCCGGCGGAGTCGGCTTTCCGGTGCACAACGACCTGATCCTGCCGTACCTGCAACGACTCGCCACCGCCGAACAGCAGCGCCGCTGGTACCCGGGTTTCTGCAGTGGCGACCTGGTGACGGCCATCGCGATGACCGAGCCGGGCGCGGGCAGTGACCTGCAGGCGATCCGCACCAGCGCGATCCGCGACGGCGACCATTACGTGGTCAACGGGCAGAAGACCTTCATCAGCAACGGCATCCTTGCCGACCTGGTGCTGGTGGCCGTCAAGACGGACCCGTCCAAGGGCGCGGATGGGCTGTCCATCCTCGCCGTGGAACGCGGTACTCCCGGCTTCGAGCGCGGCCGAAACCTCGACAAGATCGGCATGAAGGCTCAGGACACCGCAGAGCTCTTCTTCAGCGACGCGCGGGTTCCGGTCACCAACCTGCTCGGCGAGGAGGGCAAGGGCTTCAGCTACCTGATGCAGAACCTGGTGCGCGAGCGGATGACCATCGCCGTGATCGCGGTCAGCGCCGCCGAGTCGATGCTGGAGCTGACGATGGACTACTGCCGTCAGCGGACCGCGTTCGGCAAGCCGATCGGCAGCTTTCAGCACAACCGTTTTCTGCTGGCCGAACTGGCCACCGAGGTCCAGATCGCCAGGACCTTCGTGGATCGCTGCCTGACCGACCACCTCGCCGACACCCTGGACATCCCCACTGCGGCGATGGCCAAGTGGTGGACCACCGAGCTGCAGACCAAGGTCGCCGACCGGTGCCTGCAGCTGCACGGCGGGTACGGCTACATGAGCGAGTACCCGATAGCGCAGGCATTCCTCGACAGCAGGGTGCAGACGATCTACGGCGGCACCACCGAGATCATGAAAGAGATCATCGGCCGCAGCTACGGATTCTGAACGAGGTTCCGGCGGCCGCTGGCACAGGACGTACTGACAGCGCACCGCCAGCCGGGACAGCGCGAGCCGGCGTCAGTCGTGGTACGGCGCTGCGCCGATCGGGCTGACGCCGGTCGATCCGAACACCGCGGTGGTCGAGCCGTAGACGTACCAGGAGTGGTTGGACGGGCGGTAGATCGCCAGGTCGGCCTTACCGTCGCCGGTGAAGTCGCCGGTCACCGGGATGTCGCCGGTGGTCCCGTACTGCACACCTGGGCGGCCGCGCACGTAGAACGTGTGGTTGGAGGGCCGGTAGACGGCGAGATCCGTCGTGCCATTGCCGTCGTAGTCTGCGGGCACCGGGATGTCGCCCCGAGTGCCGTACTGCACCGGACTCTGGCCCTGGACGTACCAGGTCCCCGTGGCTGGATGGAACACCGCGATGCCGTCGGCAAAATCATTGGCCGCAGACCCTGCATAGTGCCCCGGCACCGGGACGTCGCCGGAGACACCGTAGGTCACCTTCGAGGCGATGCCGCCTGTCGGGGTTGCCTGATACCAGGTGCCGGTGGCCGGGTGGAACACCGCGAGCACCGTCGGCTTGTCGACACCGGCGTACTGAGCCTGGACCGGGATGTCACCTGCCGCGCCGAAGTGAACCTGCTTGGCGGTCACGCCGGTAGGGCCGGCCAGGTACCAGGTGGCGGTCGACGGTCGGAACACGCCGATGTGGGCGAACCCGTCACCCCCGTTGGTGATCGCCGGCAGGTCGCCGGCAGCTCCGTAGCTGAACGTCGTCGGGTAGCCGTCGTCGATCGCCCAGCTCCCGGCGTGGAAGGTGACACGGGTGCTGCGTTGCAGGAACTGGAAGTCGTGGGCTGTCTGCAGTTGGCGCGCGGTCGCGAGCTGCAGACCGGGGTAGTAGTACTTGCCCAGAATCACGTTGTACTTGTTGCCGGTGTTCGCCTCGTTGCATGCCTGCGAGCCGTACTGGCTCAGCTGTGATCCGTTGGCGGAGGCACCGCACGCTTCTGAGGCCGAACTCAGATAGGCCAGGTAGGACGTCTGCAGAATCGATCCGTTCTGCCGTGCGGCGACCGGCCAGCTGGCCAGGACGGCGGTGGTGGTGCGAGCGGACGCGGAGTTGGCGCGGTACACCTGAAAGTCGGGGTCGTCGGTGACGTCGAAGCAGTTCGTGGGGTCGTTGTTCAGGTAGCCGCCGAAGTGGGTCGTCCAGTACCAGGCGTAGGACTTCACCGCCACGGCACCAGCCTTGAGGGCATCGCCGTCCCAGCTCGCCAGCCATTCGTTCGGCAGCACGTTCTCGACGTAGGTCTGGAACGCAACGGTCTGGATCTGCACCGCGGTCCCTGATCCGCTGACGAGCACCTTGATGGTCGCCGGCGGAATGGTCTGCGACGAATAGTTGCTGCAGGAACCAGATTGCGATGGCCGGCAGGTGACGCCGGCCAGCTCGCAGTCGCCTGTCGTCGCCTGCGTCGCATGCGGCAGCGCGCCGCCGGGACGGGTGATCGCCATCGGTGCGGGCCGCACCGTTGCAGCCGCTGGTCGCACCGTCCCAGCAGATGCACCCGAGGTGCTTCCGGTGGCCACCAGCAGGGCGGCGGCCACTACGACGTCACATCGGTAGGCGATCGCGCGACGTTGGCGCATCTCAGGTTCCTTCCGTCAGACGAACAGGAGGCCTGCCTGGCGCGGCGGCCTGACCCACCCTCATCACGGACACAAGGGGCACAAGGTCTGAAGGTAACATCCACCCGAGTTGTTCGCCCGTCGCGGCTGGGGCCGCCCTATCAGCGGAC